>NZ_JBHJRC010000131.1:0-21546 GCF_042261735.1 Kitasatospora sp. NPDC056327
AACCCGGAAGCTAAGCCTCACAGCGCCGATGGTACTGCAGGGGGGACCCTGTGGGAGAGTAGGACGCCGCCGAACAATCATTGTGAAGAACCCCCCGCCGGGTCATCCGGCGGGGGTTCTTTGCGTTTCCGGCATTTCCTGACGTTTCCCGGGACGTGTATCGGGAGCACCCCGGAGGGGTGGACCTAGGACCACCCCGGGTTCGGGGTGGGACGGCCAGTGTCCCGGGCAGGGTGTCCGCGAAAGACTGGGGTCAGGACGATCGGAGCCGGTCTGCGGCGCCGGCATCAGTATCAGGAGTAGTGGTGGCAACGGTGAGTCGGATCAGCGGGGGAGGCGCCGTGCGCGCCCGGACCGAGGCGGCGCTCCTGGCGGGTGCCCTCGGGCTGGCCCGGTTGTCGCTGCTGGTCGTGGGTGTGGTGCCGGTGGTGGCGGTGCCGGTCCTCGGGGCGCTGTTCGCCGGGGCCACGGTCGCCTGGATGCTGGATTCCTACTACCCGGCGGCGCTGTTCGCGCTGTTCGCCGCAGTGGTCGCCGGGCTGGCCCTGGCCGGGGTGTTCGTCCGCCCGGTCGCGCGGCGGACGAGGGCGCGGCTCGGCAGCTGGTACGAGCTCAGGATGCCGGTGTCGTACACCCCGCGGCCGGCGCTGGAGGCGGACGCCCGCGGTCACTGGTGGACCGGTTACTCGTACCACCGCTCGCACAGCGTGGCCCGGTTCGCGCAGCTGCTGCACTGGGCGGCGCGGGACCGGGCGACCAGGACGGAGATGCTCTGGCTGGTGGTCAGCCCGTTCGTCGTGGTCGCGCTCGCGGCGGTGATCGCGGGGCTGCTGGCGGGAGGTGTGGCCTACCTGGTCGTGGCGGCCGTGAGCTACAAGTCCTACGGTCCGACCTCCACGGGTGCCACGACGGCGCTGTTCTCCACCCTGCTGGGGCTCGCGCTGATCGCCGCCGGCGTGCTCCTGGCTCCGCAGGCGGTCCGGGCCTATGCCGAGGTGGCGCGGCGGGTGCTGGACCAGGACGGCAGGGCCTCGCACGCCCAGCTGACCCGGCGCGTGGCGGAGCTGACGGAGACCCGCGCCGACGCGGTCGGCAGCCAGGCCGCCGAGCTGCGGCGGATCGAGCGGGACCTGCACGACGGCGCGCAGGCCCGGCTGGTCGCGATCGGGATGACGCTGGGCACGATCGAACACCTGATGGAGACCGACCCGTCGGCGGCGCGCCAGCTGCTGTCGGAGGCGCGGCAGTCCTCGGCGCGGGCGCTCCAGGAGCTGCGCGACCTGGTCCGCGGCATTCACCCGCCGGTGCTGGCGGAGCGCGGGCTCGGCGACGCGGTGCGGGCGCTGGCACTGGACAGCGCGCTGCCGACCGAGGTGTACGTGGACCTGCCGGACCGGCTGCCGGCACCGGTGGAGGCCACCGCGTACTTCAGCGTCTGCGAGCTGCTCGCCAACGCGGCCAAGCACTCCGGGGCCGAGCAGGTCTGGGTGGACATCCTCTACCGGGCCGGTCGGCTCCGGGTGACGGTGACGGACGACGGCGGCGGCGTCGCGGATCCCACCCGGGGGACCGGGCTGCGCGGGATCGAACGCCGATTGGGTACCTTCGACGGTGTCCTCGCCATCGACAGCACGTCGGGCGGTCCGACCACCATCACCCTGGAGTTGCCGTGCGAGTTGTCCTCGCAGAGGACCTCTACCTCCTTCGAGAAGGCCTGATCCGGCTGCTGGAAGCGCACGGCTTCACGATCGCCGCCGCGGTCGAGACCGGCCCGGAGCTGCTCGAAGCGCTGCTGACGCACCGTCCGGACGTCGCGGTGGTCGACGTCCGGCTGCCCCCGACGCTGACCGACGAGGGGCTGCAGGCGGCACTCAGGGCGCGCCGGGAGATTCCCGGCCTGCCGGTGCTGGTCCTGTCGCAGCACGTCCAGCAGCTCTACGCGCGGGAGCTGCTGGCCGACGGGACGGGCGGGATCGGCTACCTGCTGAAGGACCGGGTGTTCGCCGCCGACCAGTTCATCGACGCGGTCCGCCGGGTGGCGGCGGGCGGCACGGCGATGGATCCGGACGTCATCGCCAAGCTGATGCAGACCACCTCCCGGCGTCCGGGTCCGCTCCAGCGGCTGTCGCCGCGCGAGCGGGAGGTGCTGGAGCTGATGGCGGAGGGCTGTTCGAACTCGGCGATCGCCGCACGGCTGACGGTGAGCGACGGGGCGGTCGCCAAGCACATCGCCAACATCTTCACCAAGCTCGACCTCGCCCCGGCCGAGGACGCGAACCGCCGGGTGATGGCGGTGCTCGCCTACCTCAACGGCACGGCGGCACCGACCGCCTGACCCGGTGGTGGCGACGGTCCGGGCTGCGGGCGAGCCGGGACAGGCGTACGAGTAAACTCCGGTGGGCCGAGCCCGGAGGCCGTCCAGCCGTCCGGAGCCCCGACACGCGGGAACCGGCAGCCGGGGCAGCGTACGGCCGCAGCCGAGATCCAGGGGTTGATAGACGTTATGGCACGCCCATCGCTCACCAAGGCCCACCGGGTCCTGCTCGGCCTGGTCGCGGCCGGGGCCTGCGTCATCTCCGGCATCGGCTTCGCGGGCTCCTACAACGCGGTCAAGGAACTGGCGGAGGAGAAAGGATTCGGCGCCTTCTCCTACGCCTTCCCGATCGGCGTGGACGCGGGCATCGTGGTGCTCCTCGCCCTGGACCTGGTGCTGACCTGGCTGCGGATCCCGTTCCCGCTGCTGCGGCAGACCGCGTGGCTGCTGACCGTCGCGACCATCGCGTTCAACGCCGCCGCGTCCTGGGGCGACCCGCTCGGGATGGGCATGCACGCGGTCATCCCGCTGCTGTTCGTCGTCGTGGTCGAGGCCTCCCGGCACGCGGTCGGCCGGATCGCGGCGATCACCGCCGACCGGCACATGGAGTCGGTCCGGATGATGCGCTGGGTGCTCTCCCCGGTGCCGACCTTCAGGCTCTGGCGGCGGATGAAGCTCTGGGAACTGCGCTCCTACGACGAGGTCGTGCGGCTGGAGCAGAACCGGCTGGTCTACCGGGCCCAGCTGCGTTTCCGCTACGGGCGGGGCTGGCGCCGCTCGGCGCCGATCCAGGCGCTGCTGCCGCTCAAGCTGGCCAAGTACGGGGTGCCGCTGGACCCGGCGGTGTTCGACCGGATGGACGAGGACGACCGGGCGGCGCGCGAGGCGAAGGAGGTCCGCGAGGCCGAGGCGGCGGCCCGCGCGGAGGCCGCGCTCGCCGAGCGGGAGGCCCGGGCACTGGCGGAGAGCCGTGCCGCGGCCGCGCTCGCGCCGGCTGCCGGGGCGGTGTCGGTCGAGAAGGCCGGGCAGGCCGCACCGCCGGAGGAACCGGTCGCCCCGCAGGACGGTGCCCGCGCGCAGGAACGGCCGCAGGCCGCGCCGCAGCCGGAGCAGCAGTCGCAGGTCCAGGCGGACCCGGCGCCCGCCGAGGTGCTCGCCAAGCTCGCCGCGGTCCGGCTGCGCGACGCGCAGGAGCCGGCCGGTGAGGAGCAGCAGGCCCCGGTGCAGCAGGACGAGGAGCTGAACGTGTGGACCGCGCGGGCCGTCCGGACCACCGGTCACCCGAGCGACGGTGAGCCCGGTGGCCGGGTGCCCGGTCAGGTCTCGCCGTGGTTCAAGGCTCCGCGGCCCACCGAGCAGGAGGAGGGGGCCGAGCAGCCGCAGGCCGTCGCGGTGTACGCGGACGGGACCGAGGTGTACGCCGTGCAGCCCGAGGAGGAGTTCGCGCAGGACGTACGGGCCGCCGCGGCGCCGGACTTCCCCCTGGAGCGGTCGCCGCGTCCGGTCGGGCCGACGCCCTCCGGCGGCTACCGGCTGGATCCGGAGCTCGCCTACCAGGCGCTGGTCAGCTACCTCGACAGCCACGAGGGGCAGCAGCCCGACGCCCAGCGCCTCGCGGACTGGCTGACCCGGGAGTTCGGTGTGGCCGGGAGCCGCCCCGACGGTTCGGTGCACCCCAAGGAGGTCGACCGCCTCTTCCCCGAGTTGCAGGACCGCTACGCCGCCTCCGGCCGGGACTGACACGGCCGTCCGGGCCGTCGCCCCGCCGCCGGGGGTCCGCCCGCCGGCCGGCGGACCGGGGTTAGGCTGGCCGGGCGGTCCGCGGGCGACCTGTCGCCCGGCGCGGCCGCACCACCGCCCCCCTCGCCGCCCTCCGGGAGAACCGCCGCGCCATGCCCGCCACACCGGAGCCGACCCCCCGGCCGTACCTGACCGTCCGGAGCGCGGGCACCCACGAGCTGGAGATCAAGAAGTCCCGGTTCATCTGCCACCTCGCCCGGGTCGTGGACGAGGAGGAGGCCCAGGCGTTCATCGCGGGCATCCGCAAGCAGTACTGGGACGCCCGGCACAACTGCACCGCCTTCGTGGTCGGCGAGGAGCAGCGCCGGGAGCGCTCCAGCGACGACGGCGAGCCGGGCGGGACGGCCGGTGTGCCGATGCTGGAGGTGCTGCGCCGGCGCGGGATCACCGACACGGTGGCGGTGGTGACCCGGTACTTCGGCGGCATCAAGCTCGGCGCCGGCGGCCTCGTGCGCGCCTACGGGAGCGCGGTGTCGGAGGCGCTGGACTCAGTCGGGCTGCTGGAGCGGCGGCCGGTCGCGCTGCTCGCCGTGACGGTGGACCACACCCGCGCCGGGCGGGTGGAGAACGACCTGCGGGCGGCGGGGTTCAGCGTGAACGACCTGGCGTACGGGGCGGCGGGGGTGCGGATCGAGGTGGGGGTGCCGGAGCCGGGGGTCGCGGCGTTCCACACCTGGCTGGCGGAGGCGACGGGTGGGACGGCGGCCGCGGTGGCGGCGGGCCGGACGTACGTCGAGGTGCCGGTCTGAGCCGGTGGCACCCGCCGGGCGGCGCCGGGTTCGAACGGGCACACAGGTTCCGGACAGCTTTTCGGCCGGTTTCCGGACGGCCGGTTTCGGGGCGGCGGCGCCCTGCCTAGCCTGGTCGGATTCCGCCGACCAGGGAGCCGAGAGCGCGATGCCCGTCGTCCGGACCGTCACCCTGGCTCCGGGGGAGAGCACCGGCTGGCACTACCACCCGGGCCGGGTCGACGTCGTGGTCCTCTCCGGGACGCTCACCCGGACCCTGCACGACGGCCGGGTGGAGGTCAGCGCGGCCGGTGACTCGCTGGTCGAGCACGCGGGGCCGGTGCACGTCCACGTCGGCCGCAACCACGGGACGGTGCCGGTGGTCCTGGTCGCCAGTTACGAGGCGCCGACGGGCCGGCCGCTCGCGGTGCCGGTGTCCGTGCCGCCGCTGCCGCTCCCGGCGCCGCCCGCGCCCGCCTCCGCCACCGCGCCCGGACGGAGCCCCGGCGGCTCCGCCCGGCACACGGACTGACGCGGCCGCGGGCCGCTCCCGCGGGGGCCGGCGGTGGGCCGGGCGGGGCGTCGGGCCCCAGCAGATCCTCGTCGTCCGCGCCGGACGGCTTGAGCAGATTCACCCGAATGTAGTGACGTTGCCCGGACTTGGAACTTCTGCTCCGGGCCATGGCGTTTCCTGGGCACAGGTCCGGCGAACCGGACCAATGACCCATCGATGGAGGACACGGGACCCCACCACGGAGGTATGCGCATGACCTCGGAACGCCCCTCGTCGTCTCCCGCCCACGCCGGTCCCGCCGGCGCCGGGGGACCGGCGACGCCCTACCGGATGACCGTCACCACCGCTCTGCCGCACGCCGACGCGCTCGCCCTGGCCGACCAGCACCTCACCGCCTGGCTGAAACAGCAGGGGTACGAGGAACCCCCGCCCGCCGACCCCCTTCCGCCCGCCGGCCCCCTTCCGCCCACCGCCCCGGCGCCCGCCCCCGGACCGTCCACCGGCCAACCGTCCCTCGCGGCACCGTCCGCCGCCGAACGGTTCCGGCTGGGCGAGCACGTGCTGCTGGACCGGGACGGCGGCCCGCTGAGCGGCCCGCCGCCGGGCGGTCGCTACGACCGCCGCCGGGTGCGGACCCCGGCCCCGCACGGCACCGACCGGCTCACCCTCACCGTGGCCACCGGACCCACCGGGCCGACCTGGGTCCGGGTGGAGGCCGCCGCCCACCCCGCCGGCAACGGGGCGAGGCCACCGGCCCGGGTCCCGGTGCCCGACCTGGTCCGCGCCCTGCTCCCCCTGCTCGACGCCGCCGACGGGCCGTCCGCCGTGCCCGCCACGCCCCGGGTGCTCACCGCCGCCGGGGTCGACCGACTGGTCGACGAACTCTGCGACCCCGACCGCCGGATGCCGACCGTGGTGGCCAGCGTCCCGGCCGGCCTCGGCACCGAGCAGTGGCTCGCGGACGCGGTCGGCCCGCTCTGCGAACTGCTGCCCGGCCTCGCCGGCCTGTACGTCCTCGACGCCGCGGCCCGGACCAGGTTCAACGTCGCACTGGAGTACCACGCCGTCTACGGCGGCGCGGTGCGCACCTACCTGCCCGAGGTCGACCCGGCCTCACGGCCGGACGGGCGCCGCCATCCGGTGCTGGCGCGCACCCGGATCGAGGAGAACCTGCGCCGCGCCGCCGTCCTGCTGTCCCGCGAACCGCGCCGGCTCGCCGCCGAACGGCCGTTGCCGCCGGCGCTGGCGGCCGTCCCCCCGCTACGGGTGTCCGGGGCCGCGAGGATCCCCGTCCCCGCACCGCGTCCCCCGGTCCGGGAGCCGTCGGCCCCGCCGGCCGGCGGGGAGCGGGAGGAGCACGGGAGGTCCCCGCACCCGCCGCACCGCGAGGGACGCCGGGAGCACCACCGCGACCGGCCGAACGGGAAGGCGCTGTCGGCCGGTGCCGCCCCGGGGCGGTCGTCCGGACCGGGCCAGGGGCGCGGCGCGGGCGGCCGGCTCTGCGTCGCGCCGGGCGGCGCGGGAGGGCCGGGGCACGGGCAGTCCGCGGCGCAGGCCGTTCCCGGCGCACCCGTCCGCCGCTCCGGACACCGGCACGCCGGGCCGTCCGGGGGACGCGGCGGCATCCCGCTCACCTTCACCGAGCTGATGGACCGGCTCGGCGAGTTCCCGCTGCTCACCTTCACCGGGGACCAGAAGGCCGCGCTCGCCCTCGACGAACTGCGCTGCGCCGGCGGCGGCTGGGCCCAACTCACCTGGGACGGTCTGACCGCGCTCCAGGAGTACGCCGAGGCGGCCGTCCGCGGCCAGGCGGGCGGCGACTTCAAACAGTGGTGCGAACGCACCCCGGCCGGCTGCCACCGCTTCCCGCCCCGCAAGGCGGTGCGCGGCGAGTCCAGGACGGTGTACAGCCACGCCAAGTGGAAACGCGAGCGGATGCTCCCCGTCCCGGAGTGCGTGGACGTGTCCCGGCGTGCGTTCATGGGCGCGCACCTGCGGATCGGCGGCGGACGCACCGCACCCCGGCTGCACTACCTGGACGACTGTTCGGGCAGCGGCCGGATCTACGTCGGCTACATCGGCCTGCACCTGACGAACACCCGGACCAACTGAGCGGCATGGCTGACCGGTGCGCCCGTTCGGTGGACAATGTCCGGAAGGGGGTGGGCCTCGGGGCGGCGGACGGGCTGCCGACCGCCCCCGGGCAGGCGCCGGACGAGCATGGGGGAACGACCACCGATGCAGTACTCAGCAGACGGCCAGTCCGACGGTGCTGTCACGGCCCCCCAACCGGGCTTCCTGGCCTCGGTCTTCCACGACCTCGGGGTCGAGCCGGAGGAGGACGGTCCGGCGGGCCGTCCCCCCGGCGGCCCGGACGCCGGCCCGGACGGACCGTCACCCGACGGTCCGTCCGGCGCGGACGGTGACGAGGCGGTCGCCGCCCACGCCCGGGCCGCCGCGCTCACCCACCACCGCACGCTCACCGTCCAGGCCGAGCACGAGCGGCTGGCCGATCTGCTGCGGCGCACCGCGCTGCCCGTCTCGGCGATGGACTTCGAGAGCCAGCTCCGCCGCTACGAGCCGCGCCCCTACCCGGCCGACGGAGCGGCCGCGGCGGGCGGCGGGGACCCGGAACCGCGCTGGAAGGACTTCGCGCCGGAGGAGCCGCCCGCCGCCGGCCCCGACGAGGCACCGTCCCGCCGGCTGCTCGACTCCGGCTACCAGCGGGAGCTGGCCCAGGCACGGCTGGCCCACCAGCGTGCCTTGCGGGAGTGGCGCACCCGGCAGGCCGAGGCCGCCGATCCGGTCGCCGACGCCTCCCGGCGCGCCCACGACGAGGCCGAACAGGCCCGTGCCCGGGTGGTGCAGGAGTACAACGAGTCCCTGGAGGAGTGCCGCCGCGCCTACCGGCTGGCCGAGCCGGCCGCCGTCGAGTCGCTGCTGGAGCGGGCCCTCGCCGCCGCCGAGACCAACACCCAGGACCTGCCGACCCCCTGCCGCGCCGTCTACCGGCCGCTGACCCGCACCGCGGTGCTCGACCTCGACCTGCCGGCCCTCGGCGTGGTGCCCTCGCTCACCGGCTACCGGCTGGGCCCGGACGGCGGGATCCTCCCGGTGCCGCGCCCACCGGCCGACTGGTCCGCCGACTACCTGCGGCTGGTCGCCCGGCTGGCCCTGCGCGCGCTGCAGGCCGCCGACGCCGTGGACACCGACGAGATCCTCGCCGGGGTCGTGCTCAACGGCTGGCTGCGCGAGCCCGGCGAGGAGCCGCTCTGCCTGGTGAGCGTGGACGCCGACCGCGACGCGCTGGCCCGTACCCGGCTGCTGCCGCCCGCGGACCCCGACGACGAGCCCGACGGCGAGGGCGTCTACGCGGACGCCGAGCAGGACGACGCGCTGGTCCGGCTGCGCAGGCTCGGCGCCGCCGTGAGCCCCGACCCGTACGGCCGCGCGGGCGTCGAGCCGGCCGCCCGGACGGCGGCCACCGTGCCGGCTGCGCCCGACCTGTCGGCGAACGAGTTCGCCCAGCTGGTGCGCGAGCTGCTCACCCGGGGCGGGCTCGGGCAGTGGAGCGTGCGGCTGCGCGGCCCGTCCGGGCTGGTCGCCACCGGTGAGGGACCCAGCGGCAGCGCGCTGCCCGGCCGCTGGGTGGTCTGGGCCTCCAGGGGCGCCGGGGCGGTGGGCGAGGAGGAGATCCGCACGCTCGCGGAGGCGGTCCGGGAGGAGTCGGCCGAGCGCGGACTGCGGCTGACCACCGGCCACTTCACGGACGGGGCGCTCGACCTCACCGGCGCGGACGGTCACCGGCACATCCACCTGGTCGACGGGGACGGGTTCCGCGAACTGGCGCGCACCCACCTCGGCCTTCCGCTCGCCGCCGGGCGCTGATCCCCGCCACCGCGGCAGCCCGCCGCCGGACGTCCGGCCCCGGCGGGCAGCGGGGTACGGGAGGGGCGCGCACGGCGGGCTCACACCGACGGCCCGTCCGGCGGGCGCCGGTGCGCGGGCTGCACGACGCTGGGGGGCACGGCCGTCCGGCACCGGCCGACGGCCGGCCCGGGACGGACGGAACACGGGGGAGACGAGTGAACAGACGGTCCGTCACGGGGGAGCCGCGGTGACCGCGATCCTGGTCGCCGCCGGGGCCTTCCTGATGACGCTGCTCGGCGGCTGGGTCGCCCAGCGCACCGGTGACCGCCGGCACCTGGTGCTGGGCTTCGCCGCCGGGCTGATGCTCGGGGTGGTCGCCTTCGACCTCCTCCCGGAGGCGCTGCACCAGGCGCCCGAGGAGGTCCACGGGGTGCCGCAGGCACTGCTGATGTTCGCGGCGGGCTTCCTCACCATCCACGTCGTCGAACGGGCGGTCGCCATCCACCGCGGCCACGAGGAGGAGTACGCCGAGCACACCCACGGCCAGCGTCCCGCCGGGGGCCACTCCCACGGGCACGCCCACGGCCGGGGCCGGTCCGGTGCCGACGGGCACCAGGGGGTGGGGCTGACCGCCGCCCTCGCCCTGGTGAGCCACAGCGTCATGGACGGCTTCGCGATCGGCGCGGCCTTCCAGGCCGGGACGACGGTGGGGACGGTGGTGGCGATCGCCGTGGTCGCCCACGACTTCGCCGACGGCTTCAACACGTACACGATCACCCGGCTGTACGGGAACAAC
Organism: Kitasatospora sp. NPDC056327; assembly: GCF_042261735.1. Taxonomy (NCBI): domain Bacteria; kingdom Bacillati; phylum Actinomycetota; class Actinomycetes; order Kitasatosporales; family Streptomycetaceae; genus Kitasatospora; species Kitasatospora sp. NPDC056327. The sequence goes on from NZ_JBHJRC010000131.1 coordinate 10,023, forward strand.
CGGCGGCGCGCGCTGACCCTGCTGGTGGCGGACGCGCTCGCGCCGGTCACCGGCGCCGCGATCACCCTGCTGTTCCCCATCTCCGAGCACCTGCTCGGCCTCTACCTGGGGTTCTTCGCCGGGTTCCTGCTCTACCTGGCGACCTCCGACATCCTCCCCGAGGCGCACAGCCCGCACCCCTCGCGGACCACGCTGCTCTGCACGCTCGGCGGGGTGGGCTTCATGTGGCTGGTGATCGGCTTCGCCGGCTGATGTCCGTGAACTGATGTCCGTGGGCCGAGCTCCGTGGGCCGATGTCCGCGGGCCGCGCCGGACCGCGTCCGCTCGGTCAGCCGTCCCGGGCGTCCCAGCGGGACCGCATCACGGCCAGCGCCTCGGTGATCGCCGGACGCCGCGAGGCCTGGGAACGCCAGAGCGCGAACACCCGCCGGGCCGGCTCCGGCACCACCGGCCGGGACAGCACCCCGGGCGGCAGCGACCCCCGGCCCAGCCGGGGTACCAGCCCGACGCCCAGACCCGCCGCGATCAGTGCGATCTGCGTCTCGAACTCGCCGACCCGGTAGTGCACGTCCGGCTCCTCACCGGCCTCGCGCAGCGTCCGCACCAGCCAGTCGTGGCAGATGTTGCCCGGCGGCACGCTGGTCCACCGCTGTCCGCGCAGCCGCTCCACCGGCACCACCGCGAGCCCGGCCAGCGGGTGGCCGGCCGGGAGCAGCAGGTCCACCGGGTCCTCGCCGAGATCCAGCCGGGACAGGCCCTCCTGGACCGGCAGCGGGACCGTCGGCCAGTCCTGGACGAGCGCCAGGTCCACCTCGCCGCGCGCCACCAGCTCGGCCGCCGGGTAGGGGTCGCTCTCCAGCAGCCGCACGTCCAGGCCGGGGCAGCGAGCGCGCAGCTCGGCCAGCACGCCGGGCATCAGCCCGCGCGCGCCCGTCGCGAAGGCGGCCACCAGCAGCCGTCCGACCGCCTGGCCGCGCTGCTCCTCCAGCCGCACCTCGGCGCGTTCCACCAGGCCCAGCACCGCCTGCGCGGTGGTGGCGAGCTCGCGCGCCGCGTCCGTCAGCACCACCCCGCGGCCCTGGCGCTCCAGCAGCACGGTCCTGGTCTCCCGCTCCAGCTTGGCGATCTGCTGGGAGACGGCGGACGGGGTGAAGCCGAGGGCCGCGGCCGCCCCGCCGACCGAGCCGTGCACCGCGACGGCGTGCAGCGCCCGCAGGCGCCCGAGATCCAGCATGAAGCCATGCTAAAGCGTCCCCTTCAGCAATCATCGCTGGTGCTGAACGGTGGGCGGCGGCCATCCTCGTCCCATGAGCGCATCCCCGCAGGCCGCCCCGGGCGGCGGCAGCCCCGGCGGCGACGGCCGCATGAGTCCGCGCCACATCGCCCTGGCCGTGCTGGTGGCCGCCGTCTGGGGCCTCAACTTCGTCCTCATCCACGTCGGGCTGGAGAACTTCCCGCCGCTGCTCTTCTGCGCGCTGCGGTTCGCGGTGGTCGCCGTCCCGGCGGTGTTCCTGATCGGCCCGCCGCGGGTCGCCCTGCGGTGGGTGGTCGCGGTCGGCGTGGTGCTGGGGGTGGTCAAGTTCGGCCTGCTCTTCCTGGGCATGCACGCCGGGATGCCGGCCGGCCTCTCCTCGCTGGTGCTCCAGGGGCAGGCCGTCTTCACCGCGCTGTTCGCCACCGTGCTGCTGGGCGAGCGGCCCGGCGGGCAGCGGCTGTTCGGCCTGGCCGTCGCCTTCGCCGGGATCGGGCTGAGTGCCGTCGGCCGGGGCCCCGGCGGACCGTTCGGCGCGTTCGTCCTGGTCGTGCTCGCCGCGGCGGCCTGGGGTCTGTCCAACGTGCTCACCCGCCGGGCCGCCCCGCCGGACGCGCTGCGCTGGATGGTCTGGGTGAGCGCGGTGCCGCCGCTGCCGCTGCTCGGACTCTCGCTGCTGGTCGAGGGGCCGGAGGCCGACCTGCGGGCACTGCGCGGGATCGGGCTCGCCGGACTCGGCGCGATCGGCTACGTCGGGCTGGTCTCCACCCTGTTCGGCTTCGTCGCCTGGAGCCACCTGCTGCGCCGCTACGACGCCACCGCCGTCGCGCCCTACTCCCTGCTGGTGCCGGTGTTCGGGATGTCCTCGGCCTGGCTGCTGCTCGGCGAGCCGGTCGGTCCGCCCGCCCTCCTCGCCGCGGTGCTGGTGATCGCGGGCATCGGGATCACCGCGCTGCGCCCGGGGGCGCTGTCCGGCGCGGTGCGGCGCCTGGTGCGACGGTCGCCGCGTACGCGGTCTCGGCGGTCCGCAGCGCTCGCAGCAGCGCGTCCTGCTCGGCGGGACTGACCGGGCCGAAGTACTCCTGGGCGACCTCGTGCCGGACCAGGCCGATCCGCTCCACGGCCGACCGGCCGGCGGCGGTCAGCAGGATCCGCACGGCCCGGCGGTCGGCCGGGTCCGGGGCCCGCTCGACCAGACCGGCCTCCTCCAGCGCGTCGACCACCGTGGTGGCCGAGCGGGGGGCGATGTGCAGCCGGTCGGCCAGGTCGCTCAGCCGCATCGCGCGGTCGGGCAGCTCGCAGCCGGGGGCGTGCGCGAGGGCGCGCAGGGCGCGGCCCTGGCCGGGGGTGATGCCGTAGGGCTCCAGCCGCTCGCTGGTGAGGCGGCGGATCCGCTTGATCGCCCGGGTCATCGCGTCGGCCAGCTCGGCGGCGGTGTCCGGGGTCGCATCGGTGTCGGTGACGGTGTCCGGGGCCGGATCGGTGTCGGTGACGCTGCCCGGGGCGGTGCTGTCCGGGCCGACGGCCGTGCGGTCCGGGGCGGCGCCGGGGTCGGGGTCGGCCGCCGGTTCCGGGACGGGGGAGGAGCTCGCCGCGTCGTCGGTCGGCGTGGTGGTCATGGGCGGCTCTCCTCGGCTGGTGTCCGGCCCCAGGGTATCGGCCGGTCGTGGACCGTCCGGAAAAATGTTGAGCAAGGCTCAGCATCTGGGTTAGCGTAGATCCTAGTGAGGGCACCCTAAGTCCCCTCCCCTGAACCTGGAGGGCCCGTGCCCCGCTCCGAAGCCCGCGTCGCCACCGACCGCTCCGCCCGCTACGCCAAGCAGCTCGCCGCCCACATGGGCCGCAAGATCCAGGCCGACTGGTCCGAGGAGGCCGGCCGCGGCACCCTCGTCTTCGGCACCGGCAAGGCCACCCTGGAGGCCGCCCCCGACGCGCTGCTGCTCGCGGTCGAGGGGGAGACCGAGAACCTGCCCGGCCTGGAGGACGTCGTCGGCCGCCACCTGGTCCGCTTCGGCGCCCGCGACGAGCTGGTCGTCGAGTGGCGCCGCGACAACGGCGAGCCCGGCCACGTCCACCGCAACGACGAGGACCCGGCCGAGGGCTGATCGCCGGGTTCAGCCGCCCGCGGCCGGCCGGCGGGTGCCGGGCCGTCCCGGGCGGCAGGTGAGCGGCCACCGGGCGAGGGCCCACAGGACCAGGCCGCCCAGGCACCAGCCGGCCACCACGTCCAGCAGCCAGTGGTACTCGCGCCACACCAGGCCGAGCCCGACACCCGCCCACAGCAGTGCCGCCGCCCCGGCGAGCACCCGCCGCGCCCGGGGGCCGGCCGCCCGGCACACCAGCAGCGCGGCCACCCCGTACGCGAGCGCGGCCGTCGTGGTGTGGCCGGACGGGTACCAGCCCCACTGCTCCGCCGTCAGCGGCAGTCCGGACGGGCCGGGCCGCGCGAACCGGATCTTCGCCGGGACGACCAGCAGCGGGATCAGCCCGGCCGTCAGCGCCGCCACCGGGAGCGGCAGCCACCAGCGCGCGCGGCCCGCCCGGAACTCCCGCCAGGACGCCACCGCCCCGCCGAGGAACAGCACCGGCACCGCCACCGACCCCTCGCCCAGGTCGGCGAACAGCTCGCCGAGCCGGTCGGCCGGGGTGCTCCCCAGCACGTGCCGCAGCTCCCGGACGGCGTGCCGGACCAGGCGGTCGAGTTCCAGTGCGGGACCGTCCACCGCGACCTGCCAGGACACCAGCAGTAGCACCGCGCCGAGGATCACCGGCACCACCGGGCCGGCCAGGACGCGAGGCAGCCGCCCCGGAGCAGGGGGGAGAGCTCCGGGGCGGCTCTGATGATCGCCGCTCCGTGCGTCCCGGGGGGTGTGGGCCGGACGGCCGGTCGATCGGCTTGCGGTGTTCACCGGCCCCTGCGGGACGGCCTGGTTGTCCTCGCGGCCCTCGCGCGGAGCCGTCCCGGAGGACGGTGCCGCGGACGGATCCGCCCATGGCTGGGGCTCGCTGTCCATCTGTGATGACACTACGTCAAGAGTCCTTGCGGGGCCGAGGAGCTTCAGCGATTCCGCACACCATCTTCACCGTCAGCGCCGGTGGCGTCACGCCGCGTTCGAACCGAACGGCCCGCGGGGACGAGGTCCCCGCGGGCCGTTCGGCGCTGTCCGGACATCCCTCCGGCGGGTCGGTGACGCGGCGTCACGGCCGCGGACGGGCTCAGACGGCGGCGAACGCGCCTTCCAGGATGTCCAGGCCCTCGTTCAGCAGGTGCTCCGGGATCACCAGCGGCGGCAGGAAGCGCAGCACGTTGCCGTAGGTGCCGGCGGTCAGCACCACCAGACCCTCGGCGTGGCAGGCCTTCGCGATGGCCGCGGTGGCCTCCGGGTGCGGCTCCTTGCCGCCCGGCTTCACCAGCTCGACCGCGATCATCGCGCCGCGGCCGCGGACCTCGCCGATGCGGACCCGGTCGGAGTCGGCGAACTTCTCCGCCATCGCCCGCAGGCGGCCCAGCATGATCTCGCCGATCCGCTGCGCCTTGCCGTTGAGGTCCTCCGCCTTCATGGTCTCGACGGCGCCCAGCGCGGCGGCGCAGGCCACCGGGTTGCCGCCGTAGGTGCCGCCCAGGCCGCCCGCGTGCGCGGCGTCCATGATCTCGGCGCGACCGGTCACCGCGGCCAGCGGCAGACCGCCGGCGATGCCCTTGGCGGTGGTGATGAGGTCCGGCACGACGCCCTCGTCGTCGCAGGCGAACCACTGGCCGGTGCGGCAGAAGCCGGTCTGGATCTCGTCCGCGACGAAGACGATGCCGTTGGCCTTCGCGAACTCCACGATGGCCGGCAGGAAGCCCTTGGCCGGCTCGATGAAGCCGCCCTCGCCCTGGATCGGCTCGATGATGATCGCGGCGACGTTCTCGGCGCCGATCTGCTTGGTGATGACCTCGATCGCCTGCGCGGCGGCCTCGGCGGCGCAGTTCTCCGCACCGGTCAGCCAGCGGTAGGGGTAGGCCACCGGCACCCGGTGGATGTCCGGGGCGAACGGGCCGAAGCCCTGCTTGTACGGCATGTTCTTCGCCGTCAGGCCCATGGTGAGGTTGGTGCGGCCGTGGTAGCCGTGGTCGAAGACCACGACGGCGGTGCGCTTGGTGTGGGCGCGGGCGATCTTCACCGCGTTCTCCACCGCCTCGGCACCCGAGTTGAACAGCGCGGTGCGCTTCTCGTGGTCGCCCGGGGTCAGCTCGTTGAGCTGCTCGGCCACGGCGACGTAGCCCTCGTACGGGGTCACCATGAAACAGGTGTGGGTGAAGGCGGCCAGCTGCTCGGACGCCTTCGCCACCACGGCCTCGGCGCTGTTGCCGACGTTGGTCACGGCGATGCCGGAGCCGAAGTCGATCAGCGAGTTGCCGTCCACGTCCTCCAGCACACCGCCGTTGGCGCGGGACACGTACACCGGCAGGGTGGTGCCGACGCCGGCCGCCACCGCACCCAGCTTGCGGGCCTGCAGCTCCTGCGACTTCGGACCGGGGATCGCGGTGACCAGACGGCGCTCCTGCGGGAGCGGCGTTGCGGCGCTCATGGGTTTCTCCAGACTTCTCGGCTCGGTGCTTCGCAGGCTACGGGGGCCCTCGGTGGGCGGGCATGCGCCACTCGGTAGCACTGGGCCGTCCGACTTGTCCGGGGCGGCCAGCACGATCGGGACGACGAGTGGCAGGCCGCGCTCCACTACATTGAGCGCGGGCGTGTCGCCGGGGCGGCGGCATGGGTATGGGCGGCACCGACGGCGGTCGGGCCGGCGGGCGAGGGAGCGGGGCCGTACATGGGACTGGACGGGGCACGGAACCACGGCGAGCGGACCACCGCCACCCCACCGCACACCCCGCGGGCCCCGCACGCGCCCCGGCCGGCGATGCCGAACCCGCGGCCCCCGGCGCACGCGCCCTTCGACCTCGCCGCCTGGGTCGCCGCCCCGCGGCCGGAGGCCGCCCCGGGCGTCTTCCGGCAGAGCCACGAGGAGCTCGACCCCGACCGCGCCGAGGCCGCGAAGGTCCCCACCTGGCCCCTGCTGCTGCGCGCGGGGCTGAACGCGGTGGTGGGATGGCTGGCGTACGTCTACGGCGTCGAGCTGGCCAAGTACGGAACGACACTCATCGGTGTGCTGCCGACGAGGTCGGCGTTCGTCGCGGTCTCGGTGGTTCTCACTCTCAATATCCTGGTCGCGGGCATCGTCATCAAGGTCTTCGGCCGGATGGGCCGGTGGCCCGAGGTGTGGCGGCGGTACGCGGCGCCGCTGCTGTCGCGGACGGTGACGGAGGAGGTGCCGGCGACCGAGGAGGAGCAGGCGCAGGCCCTGCGGCTGCGGGATCCGTGGGCGGTGCTGCGGCAGGGCGGGGCCGCGGCCGCGGCCGGGCGGCTGGACGGCGAGGCGGTCGGGGACGTCGACTACGTGCGGATCCAGCGGGCCTGGGAGTCGGCCCAGGCGGACCGGGCCTTCCTGCCGGCCTTCGTCGAGCAGGTGTCGCTGCGCGGCGCCGCCGCGTTCGCGCACCCCTCGGAGGCCCGCGAGCTGCCGGGCCGGGCGGAGCGGCACGACCTGCTGCTGGCCCAGGTCCGGCTCGGCACGGCGCAGGACGTGCCGAAGAACCCGGTGACCCACCGGGCGGCCGGCTTCGCGCTGGACCCGGCGGTGCTGGGCACCTCGCTGCTGGCGGTGGGCCCGGCCGGGACCGGGAAGACGGCCCGGCTGGCCCGTCCGGTGGCGGAGGCGCTGTGCCTGCAGGCGCTGGCCGGGACGGCGTGCGCGGTGGTGATCGGGTCGGCGGAGGCGGACCTGGGGCCGGACGCCTGGTACGACGTGGTGATCGCCCCGGGCAACGCCGGTTCGCTCTACGGGCTGGACCTGTACGGCGCGGCGCAGGACCCGGACGAGGCGGCGGCCCGGCTGGCCGAGGCGCTGCTGCCGGACGAGCTGACCGCGCGCGCCGAGACCGCCCGGACGGCCCTGCAGCAGACGGTCGGCCCCTTCCACGCCGCGTTCGGCCGTCACCCGGGCGTGCGCGAGCTGCGGGCGCTGCTGGCCGGTGAGCCGGAGGCCCTGGAGGGCCTGGTGAAGGGGCTGCGGGCGGCGGGCCTGCTGGGCTCGTACGAGCGGGACCTGGATCACCGGGAGCGCCAGCGCGACCGGGCGGACGATCCGGGGGCGCTGCTGGCGGACCGGCTGGCGCTGCTGGACCGGCCGGCCTTCGAGGGGGCGTTCGCGACCGACGGCACGGGCCGGCCGCCGTTCTCGATGCGGGCGCTGGACCATCCGCTGCGGGTGCGGGTGAAGCTGCCGGAGCGCAGCCACCCGGAGGCGGCGCGGATGCTGTCGCGCCTGCTGGTCGGCCAGTTCGTGCAGGCCGCGGGCGCGCGCCGGGACCGTTCGCTGTTCGCGGGGCTGGTGGTGGACGACGCGTCGGCGGCCCTGGACGCCGGCATCGTGCGCGGGCTGCAGCGGCTGCGCGGGGCGAACGCCGGGGTGGTGCTCCTGCTGCGGACGCTGGTCGACCTGCCGGAGGCGCTGCGGGCGCCGCTGTTCGGGGCGGTGGGCTGCCGGGCGGCGTTCCCGGGCATCGCGCCGTGGGACGGGCGGCTGTTCTCGGAGGCCTGGGGCACCCACCTGGTGCGGGAGACGGCGGTGACGCTGGCCCCGGACACCTCGGGCGGGATGGTGCGGCGGGCCGGGCGGCTGGGCCGCAAGGCGCTGTCGGGGACGACCGCGCAGACCGAGTCGGTGACGACGCGCGAGGTGGAACGGCTGCGGTGGTCGCCGTCGGACCTGGCGCACGCGCTGCCGGGCGGGCACGCGGTGGTGTCGCTGACGGCGGTGTCGGGGGAGCAGGTGCCGCCGCTGCTGGTCGATCTCCGGGGCTGAGGCCCGTCGCGGGAACCTGTCGGAGAAGCTCTACTTCGAGGTGGATTCGGCAGTACCGGTTGTCCGGGGCGTCCATAATGAGAAGGAAGTGGGATTCCCCCGGGACACCCCAAGCCCTCCTCTCGCCCGGCCGCAACGGCGCGGTCGGGTCGTTCCCCCGAAGGTGCCATGCCCCCCACACTTGCCTCCGTCGTCCGCAACACCTCGCTCCATCTGACGGTCCTCGCCGGTGCGGACCATCTGGAGCGGCCGGTCCGTTGGGTGCACACCAGCGAGCTGGACGACCCGACGCCGTTCCTGGAGGGTGGCGAGCTGCTGCTCACCACCGGGATCAAGCTGGGCCGGACCGCCGCCCGGCTGCAGGCGTACGTGCACCGGCTGGCCGACGCGGGGGTGGTCGGGCTGGGGTTCGGGGTGGGGCTGTCGCACACGGAGGTGCCGCAGCCGCTGGTGGACGCGGCGGCGCAGCGCGGGCTGCCGCTGCTGCGGGTGCCGGAGCCGACGCCGTTCATCGCGATCAGCAAGGTGGTCTCGGCGGCGCTGGCGGCCGAGCAGTACGAGGCGGTGACGACGAGCTTCGAGGCGCAGGAGGAGCTGACCCGGGCCGCGCTGGGCAAGGACGGCACGACGGCGGTGGTGCGCCGGCTGGCGGCCCGGCTGGGCGGTTGGGCGGCGCTGTACGACGGCTCGGGCGCGCTGTCGGTGGTGGCGCCGGACTGGGCGGCGCGCCGGGCGGGGCGGCTGGCGGCGGAGGTGGACCGGCTGCGGCGGCGTCCGGCGCCGTCGAGCGCCGCGCTGCAGGGGCGGTCGCCGGGGATAGACACGGCGGACGAGGACTACGTGGTGGTCCAGTCGCTGGGGGCGGACCGGCGGGCCCGGGGTTTCCTGGCGGTGGGCACCGAGGACCGGATCACGCCGACCGAGCGGTACGTGCTGAACGCGGCGGTGGCGCTGCTGACGCTGACCCTGGAGCGGTCGCGGGAGCTGCGGCAGGCCGAGGAGAAGATGGGCGCCGCCCTGCTGCGGATGGTGCTGGCCGGTGAGGTGGCGACCGCGCGGCAGGTGGCGGCGGGGCTGTTCGGCGGGCTGCCGGAGGGGACCGTCCGGGTGCTGGTGGCCGGTGCGGGGCAGGGCGTGGACGCGGGGGAGGCGCTCGGCGAGCTGGGCGACCGGGCCGAGCAGGCCGGGGCGCGGGTCGGCGAGAAGCTGCTGGTGGCGCGCGAGGAGGGTGCGCACGGGCCGCGGCTGATGGTGCTGGCGCTGGACAACGGCTCGGTGCACCGGGCGTGCCTGGGTGCGGTGGAGGAGCACGAGGGGCTGTCGCTGGGGGTGTCGGCGGCGGCCGCACTGGAGGACGCCGGGACGGCGCACGCGCAGGCCGAGCGGGCGCTGGCGGTGGCGCTGCGGGGCGGGCGGCGTTCGGTGGACCACGAGGAGGTCGGCGCGGGTTCGCTGCTGCCGCTGCTCGGCGAGGACGCCGTGACGGCCTTCGCGGAGGGTCTGCTGAGGCCGCTGCGCGAGCACGACCGGACGGCGCGCGGCGACCTGGTGGCCTCGCTGCGGGCGTGGCTGTCGCGGCACGGGCAGTGGGACGCGGCGGCGGCCGACCTGGGGGTGCACCGGCACACGCTGCGGTACCGGATGCGGCGGGTGGAGGAGCTGCTGGGGCGGTCGCTGGACGACACGGACGTCCGGATGGAGCTCTGGCTGGCGCTGCGCTCGGGCGAGGAGTAGTCCGGACGCCGGAACGGCTGGACACGGTGGAGCGATCGGGTGGCCGAACGCTACTCGGTGTCCAGTCCGGTCGGCGCGCCGCCCGCCCTACCCTCGGTTCAGGCTCCACGTCCGTGGGGTGCTGAGGACGAGGAGAGGGCCGGTACCACGGTGACCACCACGTACGACTTCTGGCTGGCCGGCCGCCGGGCGAGCGGCGACGCCGACTTCGAGGTGCACAACAGCTGGGACGGCCGTCTGGTCGGCCGGGTGAGCGTCCCCACCGAGGCGCAGGTCGAGGAGGCCCTGGAGGCCGCCGTCGCCGCGCTGCCGGTGTTCGCCGCGACCCCGGCGCACGTCCGCTCCGCCGCCCTGGACCACGTGGCGCGCCGGCTGGCCGAGCGCACCGAGGAGATCGCGCAGCTGATCACCGCCGAGAACGGCAAGCCGATCAAGTGGGCGCGCGGTGAGGTCGGCCGGGCCGTCTCGGTGTTCCGCTGGGCCGCCGAGGAGGCCCGCCGGACCAACGGCGAGACCATGCGGCTGGACACCGACCCGGGCGGCACCGGCCGTTTCGCGGTGGTGCGGCGCTTCCCCCGCGGTGTGGTGCTGGGCATCGCCCCGTTCAACTTCCCGCTGAACCTGGTCGCCCACAAGATCGCCCCGGCGATCGCGGTCGGTGCGCCGATCATCCTCAAGCCGGCCCCGGCCACCCCGCTGTCGGCCATGGTGCTGGGCGAGATCCTGGCCGAGACCGACCTGCCGGCCGGGGCCTGGAGCGTCCTGCCGGTGCCGAACGACCGGATGCCGGCCCTGGTGCAGGACCCGCGTCTGCCGGTGATCTCCTTCACCGGTTCGGACAAGGTCGGTTACCAGATCATGGACTCGGTGCCGCGCAAGCACACCACCCTGGAGCTGGGCGGCAACGCCGCGGCCGTGGTGCTCGCCGACTGGTCCTCGGAGGCGGACCTGGACTGGGCGGCCACCCGGATCGCGATGTTCGCCAACTACCAGGGCGGCCAGTCCTGCATCTCGGTGCAGCGGGTGATCGCCGACGCCTCGGTGTACGACGCGCTGGTGGAGAAGATCGTCGCCAAGGTACGGGCCCAGGTCACCGGTGACCCGAACGACGACGCGACGGACGTCGGCCCGCTGGTCGACGAGAACGCCGCCGTGCGGGTCGAGTCCTGGGTGGACGACGCGGTCGCCAAGGGCGCCAAGGTGCTCACCGGCGGTACCCGCGAGGGCGCGACCTACGCTCCGACCGTGCTGGCCGAGCTGCCGGCGGACGCGATCCTGGCCAAGGCCGAGGTGTTCGGCCCGGTCCTGTCGCTGCACCGGGTGGACGGCGTGGACGAGGCCTTCGCGGCCGTCAACGACTCGCTGTTCGGCCTGCAGGCGGGCGTGTTCACCCACGACCTGCAGACCGCCTTCCGCGCCCACCGGGAGCTGGAGGTCGGCGGTGTGATCATCGGTGACGCGCCGTCCTACCGCGCCGACCAGATGCCGTACGGCGGCGTCAAGGACTCCGGCGTCGGCCGCGAGGGCGTCCGGTACGCGATGGACGACTACACCGTCGAGAAGGTCCTGGTCCTCTCCGGCCTCGACCTCTGAGGGTGCCGTGACGAAGGGCCCGGCCGCCGGTCTCCGGCC
>NZ_JBHJRC010000132.1:0-21511 GCF_042261735.1 Kitasatospora sp. NPDC056327
ACGGGCCCGCAGCCGCTCTATGGGGAACGGGGTTCGTAGGTAACGGGGTTCGACCTCCCACTCGGTGCCGCCGCCCATGGGCCGCAGCGACCAGTAGAAGCCGGCGACCCCGCGGACCTCAGCTGCGGGAGTCCGAGCCGTTCCGCGCGCTGCCGAGGTGCTTCTCGACGACGGCCGCGATCTCGGCGAGGGGCTCGGGGTCGGCCATGGCCAGGTGCTCACAGTCGATCTCGTGGTTCTCCACCCGGCCGCGGACGAACGGCGTCCAGAGCCCGGCCAGGCCGGCCGCCCCGGCCTCGGCCCCGGCGGTGAAGAACAGCAGATCGCCGTCGAAGGCCGCGCGCGGCGGCTCCGCGCCGATGCCGGCCTCGTTGCGGTAGATGCCGTAGATCGCCCTGAGCACCGGTTCGTCCAGGCCCGCCAGCGACGATCCGGACGCGGCCAGCTGCTCCGCTAGCGGCGAACCGCCGTCGGCGAGCACCGCGCGCAGCCGCTCCAGGGTCGGCCGCTCGCCGTCCCCGAACACACCGCGCTCCAGACCCAGCTCGTGGAGGATGTACTCGACGAACTCCTCCTCGCCCGGCGGGGCGCTGTCGGGGGCCGAGGGCCGGGCGTCGAGCATCGCCAGCAGGGCCACCTCGTGGCCGAGTTCCCGCAGCCGGAGGGCGACCTCGTGGGCGATCCGGCCGCCCCACGACCAGCCCAGCAGGTGGTAGGGGCCCTCGGGTCGCACGGTGCGGATGTGCTCGACGTAACCGTCCGCCATCTCCCGGATCGTCCGCGGCGCCAGGTCGGGGCGGGTGATGCCGCGGGCCTGGATGCCGTGGACCGGCTGCTCCGGGTCGAGCAGTTGCACCAGCCGGGCGTACGGCCAGGCCAGGCCGCCCGCCGGATGGATGCAGAAGAGGGGCGGGCGGCTCCCGTGGGGGCGCAGCGGGAGCAGGACGCCGAGTCCGGCCTCGCGGTCCTCGACGCCGAGCCGGGCGGCGAGGGCCTGGACGGTGGCCGCCTCGAACAGCACGCGGACGGGCAGCTCCACCTCCAGCACCGCGCGCACCCGGGAGGCGAGCCGGATCGCGAGCAGCGAGTTGCCGCCCAGGTCGAAGAAGCTGTCGTCGATGCCGGCCCGCTCGATGCCGAGCACCTCGGCGAAGAGCCGGCCGAGCGTCTCCTCCCGCTCGTTGCGGGGCAGCCGGTTCGACACCACCGCGGACAGGTCGGGAGCGGGCAGTGCCCTGCGGTCGAGCTTCCCGTTGGGCGTCACCGGCAGCCTGTCCATGACCACGACGGCGCTCGGCACCATGTGGTCGGGCAGGATCCGGCTCACGTGTGCGCGGACCGAGACGGCGAGTTCGCCGGTGCGGCGGGCGCCCGCCGGGTCGTTGACCGCGGAGCGCCCGGCGGCCTGGCCGGCCGGGGCGGCGTACACGTCGGTCAGCGCCGCGGACTCCCCGGCGCCGGCCAGGACGACGGCGTCGAAGGCGTGCGCCGCCGCGGGCGACCAGGTGGTGTGGACGGCGCGGCCGTTGGCGCGGCCCCAGCCGTGCACGGCCTCGGGGTCGACCGCGTCGCCCGGCGTGCGCGCGAGCAGGGCGCGGACCCGGGACAGCGGGGCTCCTTCGGCCAGGGCCCCGGCCGCGGAGACCTCCGCGACGAGCCGCGCGTTGGGGATCCCGGTGACGCGGACCGGTCCGTCGTGCCGGGCGAGCCGCTCGGCGAGTCCGTCGAGACCGTCGATGTCCGGCCCCCAGGCCAGCTCGGGCAGTTCCGCGAAGGACTCGGCGGCCAGCGGTGCCTTGTGCAGCACCACCTCGTAGCGGTGGCGGGTCAGTTCGTTGTGCGGTTCGCCGCGCTTCAGCCGGATGTCGACCCCGGCGATCCGGCCGTCCGAGCGGGCGGCGAGCCCGGTGAAGAACTCCGGGTCGATGACGAGTTCCCGCTCCAGGAGCACGGCGCGCTCGACCGCGGTGGCCAGCCGGCCGCCGTCCTGCCCGGCGTCCGCGCGGCCCGCCTGGATCGCCGTGTGGAAGGCGCGCAGGGTCGCGGCCCGGCGCACGTCCCCGACGAAGATCCGGCCGCCCGGTGCCAGCAGGTCGAGTGCCTGGTCGATGACCCGGCGGAGGTAGGCGCCGTTGGGGAAGTACTGCACCACCGAGTTGATGACGACGGTGTCGAAGTGTCCGGCCGGCAGCCCCTCCGTCGCGTGCGCGGGCCGGCTGCTCAGCCGCACCTTGCCGGTGAGGCCCTGCGCGCGGACGTGCGCCTCCAGCAGGGCGATGGCGGTCGGCGAGAGGTCGATGCCCCAGTACTCCTCGACCCGGTCGACCAGCCCGGCCAGGATCAGGCCGGACCCGACACCGATCTCCAGGACCCGCGCGGGGCCGTGCTCCGCGATCCGCCGGACCACCTCGGCCCGCCACTGCCGCATCTCCGGGAGCGGGATCGGGTCACCGGTGTAGCTGGAGTCCCAGCCGCCGAAGTCCTCGCCGAACGAGATCGGCGAGGTGTCGTCGGTGTCGATCGCCTCGTGCACCTGGAGCCACTCGTCGACCTGCTGCTCCGCGGTGTCGTCGGCCTCCGGCCCGGCGCCGGACGGGCCCGCGGACGGCACCACGTAGGCGACCACCTGCTGGTTCCCGAGGGTGTCCGCCCTGGTGACCACGACGCCCCGGTCGATCGCGGGGTGCTGCTGGACCACGGCCTCGATCTCACCGAGTTCGACGCGGAAGCCCCGCACCTTCACCTGGTCGTCGGCGCGGCCGACGTATTCGAGCTCGCCGTCCGGCAGGCGGCGCACGAGGTCGCCCGTGCGGTACATGCGCTCGCCGGGGGCGCCGTACGGGCAGGGCAGGAACCGGTCGGCCGTCAGCCCCGGCCTGTTCAGGTAGCCGCGTGCCACCTGGGCGCCCGCCAGGAAGAGCTCCCCGACGGTGCCGACCGGCGCGAGCGCGAGGTTGTGGTCCAGGACGTGGGCCCGGGTGTTCCACACCGGGCGGCCGATGACCTGGCCCCGGGCCGCGTCGAGCCGGTGGAACGTCGCGTCGACCGTGTACTCGGTCGGGCCGTAGAAGTTGTACGTCACCGTGTCCTGCGCGACCGCCAGCTCCTCCAGCAGCGACGCGGACACCGGCTCGCCGCCCACCACGAGCAGGGCGGGGCGGGGGCCGGTGAGCAGTCCCTCCGCGACCAGTTGTTCGGCGAAGGAGGGCGTGACGTCCACGACGTCGATGCGGGCCCGCGCCGCGAACTCCAGGAACGCGGCCGGGTCGTGGCGGCTGCGGTCGTCGACGACGTGCAGCTCGTGGCCGTCGAGCAGCCACAGCAGACCGGCCACCGAGGCGTCGAAGGAGAAGGAGGCGGCCAGGGCCACCCGGAAGCGGTCGGCCCCGGCCCGTGCCGTCTCCGGCCGGTACAGCTCGGCGCGGTGGTCGTGGAAGAGGTTGACGACGTTGCGGTGCGGGACCACGACGCCCTTGGGGACACCGGTCGAGCCGGAGGTGTGGATGACGTACGCGGCGTTGTCCGGGGTGAGCGGGGCCGTGCGTTCGCCCTGGCCGAGGTCGGTGGCGGGCAGGCCCTCCAGCGCCTCGGCGGTGCCGGCGGCGTCCAGGGCGAGCACGGCCGTGCCCTCGGGCAGGACCGGCCGGAGGCGGCCCTCGGTGACGACCACGCCCGGCCGGGCGTCGGTGACCAGCTGGGCGATCCGCGCCGTGGGGTGGTCGGTGTCGATCGGCACGTAGGCGGCACCGGACTTGAGGACGGCCAGGACGGCCACCACCAGGTCGGCCGACCTGGGCAGGGCCAGCCCGACCAGGCTCTCGGGGCCGACGCCCCGGCCGGTCAGGACGCGGGCGAGCCGGTTGGCCCGGGCGTTCAGCTCGGCGAAGGTCAGCCGGCCGCCGTCCGCGACGACGGCCACCGCGTCGGGGGTGCGGGCGGCCTGGGCCTCGAACAGCTCCGGCACGGTGGTCGCAGGCACCTCGTGGGCGGGACCGTTCCACTCCACGAGGAGCCGCTCGCGCTCGGCCGGGTCCAGGACCTCGACGGCGGCCAGTGGCTGCAGCGGGTCGGCGGCGACCGCTTCGACCAGCCGCACCAGCCAGCCGAGGAGCCGCCGGGCGGTGTCCCGGTCGACGGCGCCGGGCTGGTGGTCGAGACAGAGCCGCAGCGAGTTCCCCGGGAAGACGGTCAGACCGAGCGGGTAGTGCGTCGCGTCGACGCTGTAGGCCTCGACCAGCCGGACGTCCCCGGCCCTGCGCTGCTCGGCGGTGGGGGCGGTCGGATAGTTCTGGAACACCATCAGGGTGTCGAACAGGGTCCCCGCGCCGGTCTGCTGCTGGATCTCGGTGAGGCCCAGGTTCTGGTGCGGCAGCAGCCGTGCCCGGTCCTGCTGGAGTCCGTCGAGCAGCTCCGCCAGGGTCGCCCCGGGCCTGACCCGCAGCCGCGCCGGAACGGTGTTGATCAGCAGGCCGACCATCCGCTCGACGCCCTCGACCTCCGTGGGCCGGCCGGAGACGGTGATCCCGAAGACCACGTCGTCGCGGCCCGTGAGGCGGGACAGGGCCAGCGCCCAGGCGCCCTGCACGACCGTGTTCAGGGTGAGGCCGTGCCGGCGGATCCGTGCGGTCAGCTCTGCGGTCGTGCGCTCGCCCAGGTCGGCCTCGATCGTCTCGGGGAGCGTCGGGGGCCGGCCCGCGCTCGCCGGCGCCACGAGCGTGGGCTCGTCCACGCCGGCCAGCGAGTCCCGCCAGCCCCGGCGGGCCGCCTCCCAGTCCCGCCCGGCCAGCCATGCCAGGTAGTTCTTGTACGGGGCCACCGGGGGCAGGCCGGTGGTGTCGCCGCCCTGCCGGTACAGCGTGAGCAGCTCGTCGATGAGCACCGGGATGGACCAGCCGTCCAGCAGGATGTGGTGATGGGTCATCACCAGCCGCCAGGCGCGCTCGGCACGGCGGATGAGCATGAAGCGCAGCAGCGGGGGGCGCGTCAGGTCGAACCGCCGCGCCTGGTCCTCGCTCATCAGGCGGGAGATCGCGGCCGCCTGCTCGGCGGCCGGGAGGCCGGCCAGGTCGTGCTCCTTCAGCAGCACGTCCACGTGCGCCGGGATCAGCTGGACCGGGGCGCCGCGCCGGGTGCGGGTGCGGAAGCAGGCCCGGAGGTTCTCGTGGCGCGCGAACAGGGCCGCGACGGCCGTGCGGAGGACGCCGGCGTCGACGTCGCCGTCGAGCTCGATGACCATCTGCGGCATGTACACATCGATGCTCTGCTTGTCGTACAGGGAATGGAAGAGCATTCCCTCCTGCAGCGGCGACAGGGGCAGGATGTCGGTCAGGCCGGAGCTCTCGCTCATTCCCACTCACTCACAAGGTCGTCGATTTCGTCCTGGCTCAGGGAGAGCAGGGACAGGTCGGAAGGCGTGCGGCCGCCCGCGCCGGGGCGTGCGCCGTGGGTCGCGATGCCCTCCACGGCCTCGGTCCACAGCGCGGCGAGTTCCCCGACGGCCCGTTCGGTGACGCGCCCGGGGAGCCAGGTCCAGGTGGTGCCGAGGCGCGGGGCCCCGGGCGGGCCGTGCACGGCCGAGGTCACCTCCAGCGCGTGGCCCGGGGCCAGGCGTTCACCGCCGAACTCCACGTGACGTGCCGGGTCCTCCCGCCCGTCCGCCGTGTCGGGGCCCGGGTGCCGGAAGCCGATCCGCGGCGTGCTGACGGCCGGGGACCCGGGAGGGGTGTGCCCGTCGGGCCGGTGCGGGCGGGCGGGGACCGCCCGCACCTGTTCCTTGACGCGCTTGACGGCCTCGCCGACCCGCGCGCCGCCGGCCCGGACCTCGTCCCAGGGCGGGAGCCCCGTGTCCAGCGCCACCGGGCGGTCCGCGGCGAGGAGTCCGACGGTCCGGGAGAGGTCGACGCCGGGCGCGAACCCGGTCCGGCCGTCGTCCTCCAGGTCGAGGAGCACGGCGCTGCCGGCCGGCTCCCCCTCGCGGGCCCGCCACTCGGCGACCGCCAGGGCCAGGCCGGTCAGCACCATGTCCCGGGGAAGCGCCCGGAAGGCCTCCGGCACGGAGGTGAGCAGCGGAGCGCTCACCTCCTCCGGGAGGAGGACCGTCAGCTCCCGCACCGGGGCGGCGGGATCCGCGCCGGCCGTGCCGCCGCCGAGCGCCGGATCGGGCACCGCGAGCGTCCCGGCCCACCACGCGGTGTCCGGCGCGCCGGCCGGCTCGTCCGCCGTCCCCGCCGTGTGCCGTGCCCAGCTCCGGTACGAGGTGCCCGCCGGTTCCGGGGCCACCGGCTCCCCCGCCCGCAGCGCCGTCCACGCCGTGTCGAGGTCGGCCAGGACCACCTCCCAGGACACCCGGTCCACGACGAGCCGGTGGGCCACCAGCGCGAGGCGTCCGGGTCCGGCGTCCGGGTCGAACCACACGGCGCGCAGCACCGCGGCCTTCGCCGGCTCCAGTGCCCGGGCGGCGCCCCGCACCGCCTCCTCGACGGCGGCCCGGACGCCCTCCTCGTCCGCGGCGCCGGTCCGGACCCGCTCCACCGCGGCCCCGGCGTCGACGGACCCGGGGGCGAGCACCTCCGCGTCCCACCGCCCCGGCTGCTGCGCCTCGGCGTCCCAGCGCAACCGCAGGGCGCCGTGGTGGTCGATCACGGCCTGCAGCGCGGCGACGAGCAGCCCCGGGTCGCGGTCGGCCGGGACGGTGAGCACGGCGGACTGCCAGGGGGCGTCCGCCCGGGGAGCGAGCAGGTCCGCCCTGGTCACGGGCGGTGTCGGCGGCAGCGGTCCCAGTGCGTCGCCCGGCTCCTCGGCGGCGGTGCCCGGGGGCGCGGCGACCGGCTCCAGCAGCGGCGCCAGCTCCACCACCCGCTGGTGGGCGAACACGTCGGCGGGTTCGAGCGCCCAGCCCGCCTCGCGGGCCCTGGCGGCGAGCCGGATGGTCAGGATGCTGTCCCCGCCGAGGTCGAAGAACCGGTCGTCGATCCCGACCCGGTCGAGTCCGAGGACCCCGGCGAACAGCGCGCAGAGCAGTTCCTCCCGCGGTGTCGACGGCGCGCGGCCGGACGACAGGGCGGACAGGTCGGGCAGCGGCAGCGCGCGGCGGTCCAGCTTGCCGTTGGCGTTCAGCGGGAACGCGTCGAGCACGACGACGGCCGAGGGCACCAGGTGGTCGGGGAGGCGGGCGGCCAGTCGCTGCCGAAGCTGCGCGGGTTCCGGCGCGGGGCCCGGCGCCGGCACCACGTACGCCACGAGGCGTTTGTTGCCCGGCTGGTCCTCCCGGGCCGTCACCAGTGCGGCGGAGACGTCGGCGTACTGGTTCAGCACGGCCTCGATCTCGCCCGGCTCGATGCGGAACCCGCGGATCTTGACCTGCTCGTCCACGCGTCCGAGGAACTCCAGGTTGCCGTCCGGCCGCCGGCGGACGACGTCCCCCGTGCGGTACATGCGCTCGCCGGGTTCGCCGAACGGGCAGGGCAGGAAGCGCTCGGCGGTCAGTCCCGGCTGCCCCCGGTAGCCTCGGGCCAGACCGGCTCCGGCGATGAACAGCTCGCCCGCCCCGCCGACCGGCACCGGGCGCAGGTCGGCGTCCAGCACGTGGGCGCGCGTGTTGAGCACGGGCAGGCCGATCGGCGGCGCGGACGTCCCGTCGGTGACCTCGACCGCCAGGGCGTCCACGGTGGACTCGGTCGGACCGTAGGCGTTGAACATCCGGCGCCCGGGCGCCCAGCGGGCGACCAGCTCGGCGGGGAGCACGTCGCCCGCGGTGGCGATCGTCCGCAGGGACGGGTGGTCGGCGAGCGGCAGGGCGGCGAGGACCTGCGGCGGGATGGT
Source organism: Kitasatospora sp. NPDC056327 (assembly GCF_042261735.1). Classification (NCBI taxonomy): domain Bacteria; kingdom Bacillati; phylum Actinomycetota; class Actinomycetes; order Kitasatosporales; family Streptomycetaceae; genus Kitasatospora; species Kitasatospora sp. NPDC056327. The sequence goes on from NZ_JBHJRC010000132.1 coordinate 7,822, forward strand.
CGTGTGGGTCGCGCCGGTCCGCCGGATGAGCTCCCCCAGCTGGTGCCCGGAGAGACAGTCGGCGGGCCGGACGACGAGGGCCGCCCCGGAGGCCAGCGCCATCACCATGTCGCCGATCGAACAGTCGAAGTTGAACGAGGCGAACTGCAGGACGCCGTCGCCCGGTCGGATCCCGAAGCGCTCGATGTGGTCGACGGCCAGACTGGCCAGACCGCGGTGCGGGACGACGACGCCCTTGGGCGTGCCGGTCGAGCCGGAGGTGTGGATGATGTACGCGGCGTGGTCCGGGACCAGTGGGGCGGCGCGCTCCGCGTCGGTCACGTCGTGGGCGGCCCGCCCGGCCAGGTCGCCGGCGGTCCCGCCGTCGTCGAGGACGAGGACGTCCGTGCCGTCCGGGAGTCTCCCGGCGGTCCCGCGGGTGCCCAGTACCAGGAGCGGGTCCGAGGAGGCCAGCAGCCCGGCGATCCGGGTCCGCGGGTACTCGGGATCGACCGGGACCCAGGCGGCCCCCGACTTGACGACCCCGAGGACGGCGACCAGCGTCTCCGCCGAGCGCGGGAGCACGAGGGCCACCCGCTCCTCGGGGCCGGCGCCCCGGTCGATCAGCAGGCGTGCCAGCCGGTTGGCACGTTCGTTGAGCTCCCGGTAGGTGAGGACCGTCGCGCCGTGGACGACCGCGGTCGCCTCCGGAGTGCGCCGGGCCTGGGTCTCGAACATCCGGGGCAGCGTCAGCGACAGGCCGTCACGGGCCGTGTCGTTCCACTGCGGCAGCTCGCCGTCCGGTAACGCGGCGGACCGTGCGTTCGGTAACGCGGTTGACTGTGATTTCAACGGTGATTCCCCCGTGTGCGTTTTCGGCGCGCGCCCGAAGGGCGCCGCGCAGGAGACTCGGGCGCAGGAAGAACACCGCTGCCGGCCGGCCGGAAAAGGGCGCACGAGGGCCACCGGCGGGGTTCGGGAATTCCTGGCGCCGAACTCAGGAATGAAAAGGATCCGAGGTGGGGTCAGCGCCGGTCGGCGCACCACTCCAGAACGGCCATCGCGGCGTACATCTTGTTCTCGGCCTGGTCGAAGGCCAGGCTGTGCGGGCCGTCCAGCACCTCGGCGGTCACGTCCTCGCCGCGGTGCGCGGGCAGGTCGTGCAGGAAGACCGCGTTCGGGCTGCGGTCCCAGAGTTCGGAGGTGACCCGGAAGGGCTCGAAGACGCCGCGCCAGTCGGCGTCGGGCTTGCTGGTGCCCGTGGTCCGCCACCTGGTCGCGTAGATGACGTCGAACCCGTCGGCGGCGCCGTCCATGGTGTGGAACTCCGTCACGGTCGCGCCGCTGTTCGAGGCGTTGGCCCGCGCGGCGCGCAGCACCGGGGCGGTGAGCCCGTAGCCCGGCGGGGTGCGCAGCTCCAGGTGGACGCCCTTGAACCTGCTGAGCGTCAGCGCCAGCGCCGCCGCGCTGTTGTTGCCCTCGCCCGCGTAGAGGACCCGCAGGCCCTCGATCCGTCCGAAGCGGCGCAGGAGGGTGACGAGGTCGGCGACGGCCTGGGTGGGGTGCTCGTCGGCCGTCATCGCGTTGATGACGGCCATCCTGCGCTGGCCGGTCAGGGCGCGCAGGTCGGCGGGGTCGCCGGCGGTCCGCACGACGAGCAGGTCCAGCATTCGGGACAGGACCTCGGCCGTGTCCTCAAGGGTCTCGCCCGTGTTGGTCTGCAGGTCGTCCGGCCCGAAGGAGACGATCTGCGCGCCCAGCCGCAGCGCGGCCGCCGAGAACGACGTACGGGTGCGGGTGGAGGTCTTCAGGAAGTGGATGCCGGCGACCAGACCGGAGAGCTGGTCGCCGCCGCGCAGGGAGGCCGAGGAGAACTCGGCCCCGCGTTCGACGAGCGAGACGAGCTCGCCGTCGGTCAGGTCGTTGGTGGATATGAGGTGCCGTACCGCACGAGCGTTCATGGTCTGTCACTCCAGTGGCTGAGGGCCGCCACGCCCGGGATCGCCGGCCTGCGGCGGAAGTGATCGATACCGTCCGGTGGAGGCCCGGTCAGGGCCGGGCGACGTCCACGGGAGGCCGGATGGAGGCGGGACGCATGTCGGTCCACACCTCGTCGACCCGCGCCAGGCAGGCCTGGCGGCTTCCTTCGAATCCCTCGAAATCCCACCCGGCCGGCGGCTCCGCACTGCTGGGCCAGATGGAGTACTGCTCTTCATGGTTGACGACGACGCGATAGGTGGTCATCTCTGCCGCTTTCCCCCGACTCGGCTCTTGTAACGACCCGCCGGCCGACCGCTGAGAAACAGTCGTGATCAAGGCGGGAAGTGTCGTTCCGGCCGGCGATTCGGCCTCACCCGACTGTCGAGATGCTTGCACACCGTCCCACAAAGGTGAAGGCCTTTTCCGTTTGCCGTTCGCACCGGACGGCAGAAATTCCGCCGTGCCCAACACGGAGTAACCTCCGATTCCGGACACTTCGCAGCGATACGGATCACATACGCACTCTACGTGAGCATGACAAGGATCACATTCCCGGGCCGGAATACCCCGCCGGATCCTCAACTCCCGACCGCGCCACCGAGGTTGCCCTGCGACTCCACCGGAGCCGGTACCCCGGCGCGGACCCGCTCGCCCCAGCGGACCGCCGGCCGCACGAGCGCGGCCACGACGACGAACAGGGCGCCGAGGAGGATCCAGCCCGGGGCACCCCAGTAGACGATCAGTCCGGTGAGCAGCAGCGGGCCGACCATCTCGGCGACCGTGGTGCCGTTTCCGAAGAACGCCTGGTACTGGCCGTGCTTCCCGGGCGGCGCGAGACCGAAGCTGATCTCCCAGGCACCCGCCGCCTGCATCATCTCCCCCAGTGCCTGGATCGCCACCGCGACCAGCAGGAGCAGGCCGGCCACCCAGGCCGAACCGCCCGCGCCGGTGAGGGCGAAGACCACGCATCCCAGCCCGAGCAGGGCACTGCCCGCGAAGACGTAGCGGGTGGCGCTGTGCAGCCCGGTCACACCGCTGGAGACGCGGACCTGGAAGAGCACCACCGAGACGGTGTTGAGCATGAACATCACGGACAGCAACCAGACGGGCGCCGCCGTGTGCCTGGTGATCCACAGCGGCAGGGCGATGTCCACCAGCGGTATGTGGAGCAGCAGCAGCGTGTTCAGCAGGGTGACGACGACGTAGGGGCGGTCCGCGAACACCGACGCTCCCCCCTCGGGGGCTCCCGGCCGTGCCACCGGCGCAGGCGGAACCTCGGGCACCCGGCTGAGCACGAGCGCGGCCGCGAAGAAGGCGAGGGCGTTGAGCGCGAAGACCGCGTAGTAGGCCTCGCGCCGGTCCAGCAGCAGGGCGATGCCGCCGAGCGCGGACCCGACGGCGAGTCCGGCGTTGTACGCGGACTGCACGTAGGCGCGGATCCTGGTGACCTCTCCCTCGGAGACCAGGCCGGCCAGGAGCGCCTGCTGGGCCGCCGAGCCGCCGCGCTGCGACACCGCGTACGCGCACGCGCCGACGAGGAACAGCGCGAAGGAGGAGACGAACAGGTAGGAGGCGATGGCCAGTCCCGCGCAGACGAACAGGGTGACGGCGGTGGCCCGCGGTCCCCGGCGGTCCGCGAGATGGCCCAGCGGCACGCTCAGCACCAGCGCCACCGACCAGGCAATGGTCAGTCCCAGACCCATCCTCACCGGGGAGATCCCCACGATCCGGGTGAAGAACAGGGCGGCGCAGATGTAGTACGCGCCGTCGCCGGTCCGGCAGACCAGTTGGGCGAGGGCCAGGACCCGGGGTGTACCGGGCGGTGGAATCAGTCCTTTGATCACTGCGCTCCTCGGTGCGTCGACGGCGGACGGACGCCGGAACGCACGGGGGCCGGCTCCGCGGCGCTCGTACGGCCGCGAAGTCGCGGTCGGCGAGGGTGGCCGGTGAGGGTGTGCCGGTGGGTGCCGGACGACCGGCACGCGGTGCGGCCCGCGCTCCGGATGTCCGCCCCCGTGCGTCCCAAGATCCGCTGGCTCGTGCCAGGCTATGTCCGGCCCACGGTTACGGCCAGTTGATTTCTTGACACCGTTGAACTCCCTGGCGAAGATCTCAGCAGGGTCACGCTCCCGCCCGCCAACCATCCTCACGCGTACGGTCCTTCGGCGGGGCGGACGCCGGCCGTGGCCCCGAACAGGCGCGCGGGGCGCGAGCGAGCGACGCCCCTTCCGGCCCGGACCGCCGCGGTGCGGTCGCGTCCCCGGGCCCCCAACCGTCTCCAAGAAGGAGTTCCTCGTGGCTGAACACGTCCTGGTCTTCGGCGTCGGGTACGACATCCCGCAGCGCATGCGGGCAGCCGGGGCGCGGTCGGGCGGCGAGGTCACCACCTCGGTGATGTGCTGGCCCGAACACCTGGAGAAACTCGACGACTCCGAGGAGCACGCCCGCGTCGTCGTCCTGCGCCCCGACGCCCCCGACAGCGAGTGGCTGGCCCTGGCCCGGGCCGTCCACGCGCTGCACCCCGTCACCCGGATCGGCTCCTTCTACGACGACTGCCGTCCGCAGGCCGCCCTGGTGGCGAAGGAGCTGGGGCTGGCGACGCACCGCCCGGAGGTCGTCGAACTCGTCCGGAACAAGCACGCGATGCGGCGGCGGCTCGCCGCGGCGGGGGTCGAGGAGACGGCCTGCGCCGTCGTCGACGGCACGGAGGCGCTGCGGGAGTTCGCCGCCGAGCACGGCTACCCCTGCGTGGTGAAGCCCGTCGACGGGGCGGCGAGCAAGGGGGTCTCCGTACTGCGCGCGCCCGAGGGGGCCGAATCCGCCTTCCTGCGGGCCAGCGGGATCGGCGCGGGCTCGGAGGTGGGCGTCGAGGAGTTCCTGAGCGGTGACCAGTACAGCGTGGAGGCCTTCTCCGAGAAGGGGGAACACGTGGTGCTGGCCGTCACCCGCAAGTACTCCGACCCGGTCTCGCTGGTCGAGCTGGGGCACGTGCTGCCGGCCGCGCTGGACCCGCAGCGGAGGGCGGCGGTCGAGAGTCACGTCATCAGGACGCTCGACGCGCTTGAGGTGGAGTTCGGCCCGACCCACACCGAGATCATCGTGACACCCGCCGGCCCCAGGGTCATCGAGACCCACCTGCGCACGGGGGGCGACGAGCTCTGGACCATGGTCACCGACGCCACCGGGGTGGACATGATCGAGTGTCAGCTGCGCCAGGTGCTGGGCGAAACGGTGCTCCCCGGCGTCCGCGCCGCGCTCGCGGACCCGGCGCGGCCGACCCGGTGCGAGGCGATCTGGTTCGCGGGCGCCCCTTCGTCCGGCACCCTGGTCGAGGTGGCGGGGGCCGGTGCCGCGCTGCCGCCGGAGGTGACGCTGACCGTGCTCGGCAAGCCCGGCACCCCGCTGAACGGCCTCCAGAACAGCTTCTCCCGCCTGGCCCACGCCCGCGCCCACGCCGACACGGCCCAGGAGGCCGTGGAACTGGCCCGCCGGGCCGTCGCGGGACTCGCGTTCATCGCCCGCCACCCCGCCGACCAGGCGGACATCCTGTGACCGGCCGGTCCGGGGCGCGGCCGGTCCCCGCCCAGGGCGCCCTGCCCGGGGAGCCGCGGTCGCGTCCCGGGCCGGGGCGGCGACGCGCGTGACCCGGCAACGGTCAGCGCGCGGGGCGGACGGCCCGGCCCGGCCGTCCCCGGGCGCCGAAGTCGGGGCGGGCGGGCAGCGCCGACCGCATCGGCAGCGGGTCGCGCAGCCGGGCGACGTACCGGCGGTACGCCCTGGCCCCGGCGGAGGCGGTCCCGACGGCGGCGAGGCGGTCGGGGAACAGCACGCTGCCCGCGTGCAGCCGGGTCTGCGCCCCGAACAGGTTGCCGTGGAGGCGGCCGGTCACCAGCCGGCACCGGTGGCCCGGCCCGGACCCGCCGGACGCCACCGGGCGGCCGCTGACCCGGAACCAGATCTCGCGCCGGTTGCCGAACAGCACGACGCTCTCCCGGAGGTCGCGCACGTCGGTGAACACGTCGAAGTCCCAGTCGCCCGGGGCTCCCGCCGAGCCGTGGCACCCACGGAGGTGGTGCATGAACCGGGGAAGGCCGACCGGCGCGCCGAACGGGATCACCGCGTCGGCGTAGGGCCGCCCGGCGACGAAGTAGATCCTGAACTCCAGGCCGTAGGGCCGCCCCCGGACCTTCCGCTCGACGAAGAGCGAGAACACGTCCGCGTCGTCGTGGCCGGCCCGGTGCTCCGCGCGGACGTGCCGGCTCAGGTGGTCGAAGGACAGCGTCTCCGGGCCGGCCAGCAGGCCGGGGATCCGTTCGACCGAGCCGTGCACGAGGTAGCGGCACATCAGGTCCACCGGGTGCGTGTCGCGCGCCCGGCGCGTGAGGAGACCGTCGGAATAGCCGTCCCGCAAAGGTCACCCCCGGTCGTCCCGCCCACCGCCGTGTCGTGGGCACGGAGTGAATCTACGGCGCCCGGGGCCTCCGCGACAGGCGGTTCCGGGCGCCCGCCCCGCGCCCGGATCCGTCGGGCTACTTGGCGCAGGTGCGGTCGCGGGCGGGAAGCCGGCCGGTGGCGAGGTAGGAGTTGACGGTGGCGTCGACGCACGCGTTCCCGTAGACGCCGTAACTGGCGTGCTGGACGGCGCCGTCCAGGGTGACCAGGCGGGAGCCGGGGAGGCGGCCGTGCAGGGCGACGCTTCCGTCGTAGGTGACACGGGGGTCACCGGTGGCGGCGACGATCAGGGCCGGGGTGTCGTGGCGGACCCGGACACGCTCCTCACGGGGGCGCTCCCAGAAGGCGCACGGGGTGATGTTCTCGGTCAGCGGGGCGAACAGCGGATGGGCGGCGCGACCGCGCTCGATGTCGCGCCAGTACGTCTCGGGGTCGCGCGGGGCGGGTGCGTCGCCGCACAGGATCGCGGTCTGCGCGCTGGCCAGGGCGGAACCGGCGGGGGTGAACACGGTGCGCAGCAACTCCGCGAAGGCGGGCGGCACTTCGGTGGGGCGGCCCTCGGCGGCCCGGGCGAGCAGGGCCACGTGCTCGGCGAGCGCGGCGCGCACGGGATCGGTGTCACCGGCGAGTTCGGTGAAGAGCAGGGCGGGGACCTGGCTGTCGTCGAGGCGGAAGGTGTCGGGGCCGCTGCCGAGGGTGAGCGGTGTGCGGGCGGAGGCGGCGATCAGGCCGTCGACGGTGGCGCGCACCCGGTCGCGGGTGCGACCGAGGCCGTAGGTGCTGTCGCGCGCGGCCGTCCAGTCCGCCCAGCCGTCGAAGGCCCGCTCGTTCTCGGCGTCGGCCCCCTTCAGGAGGCGGGGGTTGTAGCGGTCGGGGTCCAGGGCGCTGTCGAGGACCACCCGGTCGTAGCGGGCGGGGAACATCTGGGTGTAGGCCGTGCCCAGGTAGGTGCCGTAGGAGTAGCCGAGGTAGGAGATCCTCCGCTCGCCGAGGACCCCGCGGACGACGTCGATGTCGCGGGCGGTGTTGCGCGTCGTCACGTGCGGCAGGACCTCGCCGTTGGTCGCCCGGCACCGCTCCGCGACGCTGCGGGCCCGGGCCGTCTGCCGGTCGAAGCCCGCCCGGTCGGAGCCGGCCGAGAGCAGACCGGGCCCGGAGGGGAGTCCGCAGTCCAGCGGGGTGCTGCGGCCGGTGAAGCGCGGGTCCATGCCGATCAGGTCGTAGCGGGCGCCGGTCTCCTTCATCGCGGGACGCACGGCGAGCCCCGTGCCGAGGCCGGAACCGCCCGGACCACCGGGGTTGACCAGGACGGAGCCGATCCGGTGACGGGTGTCGGTGGCCTTCAGCCGGGATATCGCGACGGTGATGGTCCGCCCTCCGGGGTTGCCGTAGTCCAGCGGCACGGTGACGTCCGCGCAGAGCGCTCCGGCGGCGTCCAGCGCGCGGCCGGTCCCGTCACCGGCACCCCGGGCGCAGCCGTGCCAGTCGGGGCGCTGCCGGTAGTAGCGGCCGAGCCCGGGCGCCGGAGCCGCGTCTGCGGCGGCGACGCCAGGGCCGGGGGCGCCGGGGGCGGCGGCGGCCGTGGGTGCGGTGACCAGGCAGCCGGTGAGGCCGGCGGCGAGGACGAGTCCCGCGGCCGAGGCGCGCCGAACGGCGCTGCCGGGGGTGATCATGGTGCTGCTCCTGACGGTGACGGACACGGACACGGCCGGCCCGGAAGCCTCCGGGCCGTGCCGGTCGAGCCTGTCAGCGCACCCCGCCCCGGGGCATCGCCGCACCGCACGAACCGACGCTACGTCAGCCGCACCACACCGGCGCGGCGGCGTACACCCGGGGCAGCAGGGGCCGCCCCGCGCCACGCCGGGATCCCGGCGGGTGACGGCTTCGACCGGCCTGCGCCACAGGGAGGTCGGGCGGACCCGGAACCTACGGCGCACGTATCGGGAGCGGCCCGGCCGGCCACGGGTGCGGACGTGCGCCCCAGGTGTCCTGGCCGGCTCGCCCGCCGGGGCGTCCCCGCCCCGGCCCCTTCCGTCGCCGCCCCGGCCCCTTCCGTCCCCGCCCCGGCGCGACGTCCCGCGACTCGCGGAACGCCCGGACGAAGGTCCCCGGCGTCTCCCGCGCCTCCGGCTCGGACAGTGCGGCCGATTCGGCCACCACGGCGGCGGAGCGGGGTCCTGGGTGGTGGGGGGCCGCCGTGGTGGGATGGGGGCGGCCAACGGCACACGGAGAGGTTGTGAGATGTCCGAGGACACCATGCGGGGGATGGCGTACGACTCCTACGGCGGGGCGGAGGTGCTGCGCGAGGCGGAGTTGCCGCTGCCGAAGGTCGCGCCCGGGGAGGTGCTCGTCAAGGTCCGGTGCGCGGCGGTCAATCCGGTCGACTGGAAGATCATGGCGGGCGGGCTCGACGCGCTGATGGAGACCGTGTTCCCGGTCGTGCCGGGCTGGGACGTCAGCGGCACCGTGGAGCGCGTCGGCATCGACGTGCCGGAGTTCGCGGTCGGCGACGAGGTGTTCGCGTACGCCCGCAAGGACTACGTGCACGGCGGCACGTTCGCCCAGTACGTCAGCGTGCCGGTGCGCTCGCTCGCCGCCAAGCCCGCCTCGCTGTCCTGGGCGCAGGCCGCGGCGGTGCCGCTGGCCGGGCTGACCGCCCATCAGCTCCTCACCCGGCTGGGCACCGGGGCGCAGGACACCGTCCTCGTGCACGGCGCGGCCGGCGGCGTCGGCTCCTTCGCCGTCCAGTTGGCCCGGGTGCTCGGGGCGCGGGTCATCGGCACGGCCTCTCCCCGCAACCACGACCGGCTGCGCGCGCTGGGCTGCGAGCCCGTCGCGTACGGGGACGGGCTGGCCGAACGCGTCCGCGCGCTCGCCCCGGACGGCGTGTCCGTCGTGGCGGACTGCGTCGGCGGGGTGCTCGACACCACCCTCGCCGTCCTGGCCGACGGCGGGCGGCACGCCTCGATCGCCGACGACGCCGTGCTCGGCGCCGGCGGCCAGTGGGTCTGGGTCCGCCCGTCCGGCGAGGACCTCGCGGCACTGGGGCGGCTCGCCGACGCGGGCCGGCTCACGGTCGACATCGCCGCGACGTTCCCGCTGGCCGAGCTCGCGGCGGCGTTCGGGCTCAGCCGGGAGGGCCACGTCGCGGGGAAGATCGTCATCGACGTCTGAGCCGCCGGCCTCCGGCCCCGCACCGGGGAGGATGTCGACGAGGGGCCCCGGGCGTGCCCCGGGGCCCCTCCTCGGCGTCCGCCGGAGGGTGGGCCCGCGGTCAGCCGACGAGGGTGTCCTTCAGCCAGGGGACGATCACGGCCATCGCCTCGTCGAAGCGCGAGATCGCGCAGTGGCCGGTGTCCGGGATCAGCTCGACCCGGGTGTCCCGGCGGCCGCGGAAGACCAGGGTGTCCGCCGCCGGGACGTGCACGTCCTCGGTGCCGTTGACCACCAGCATCGGCCCGTTGGCGTCCCGGTCCAGCAGCGGGCGCAGGTCGAAGGCCGCGATGGCCCGCTCGCGCTCGGCCGTGGTCGGGGCACTCGCGAAGCCCAGGGCGTTGCCGACGATGCCGTCCATGCCGAAGGCGAAACCGCGGCCCGGGGCGAAGGAGCGTTCCACCGGGCCGCCGAGCACCACGGCGGCGTCCACCGCACCGGTCAGTCCGTTGCGGGCCGAGTAGTAGCCGCCCATCGAGATGCCGAAGTGTCCGACCCTGCCGTTGCCGATCGTGCGGGCGAAGCCGACCAGCCCGGCGACCACCTCGGCCCCGCCGTCCGGGGTCATCGGCAGGTGGGCGCTCTCGCCGGTGCCGGCGAGGTCGAACAGCAGCAGCCGGGCCGGCAGGGTGAGCGCGAGCTGCTCCCACATGCCGTGCAGATCGGTCTTCCAGGAGTCGACGCCGCCGCTGGCCAGGACGACCGGGGCGTCGGCGGGCAGACCGGGGGCGGCCATCAGGTGGACCGGCAGGGCCGTCTCCCCTCCCCGGTACGGAACGGTGAGCACCCGGCGCTCGAACTCCACCGGGAAGCCGGGTGCGGCGAGGACGTACTGCTCGACCTGACGGGCGAGCGCGGTGCGCTTCGGCTCGTCGGCGAGGGCGGGGAACTTGGCCCAGCCGTACGCCTGGGCGGCTTCGCGGTGACGGCCGGCGGCGGCGTGCCGGGCCGCGAGGGCGGACCATTCGTGCACCCAGCCGCCGGGCCGGTCGGGCCACATCCCGGTGATCGCGGCCCGGACCGCGTCGACCTCGGCGGCGGGCAGGCCGAGGGTCATCTGCGGGTGGCGCTCGACGAACAGGTCCTGCGGGTCCTGGGGCCAGGTGAAGGACATGGGACGACTCCTGCCGTGCTTAAAGCCGGAACTCTTGCCTTAGCGACTATGCGCCGGAGCGGCGCCTAACGCAAGCCCTCCCGCGTTAAGGTGGTGGCCGAGGTGATCGACGATGAACGAGCCCGGCACGAGCGGGACGGGTACGAGCGGGGCCGACGCGGGCGTGGGCGTGGGCGCGACCACGGACCCGTCCGGGCCCGGTACGGTCCGCCGGCGTCCGGGCGGGCGCGCCGCGCGGGTGCGCGAGGCCGTCCTGACGGCGGCCCTGGACCTGCTGGCCGAGGAGGGCCTCGCCCGCCTCACCGTCGCCCGGGTCGCGGCCCGCGCAGGGGTCAACGAGACCACGGTGTACCGGCGTTGGGGCAGCCGGGAGAAGCTGGTACTGGACGCCATGCTCGCCGGCAGCGACGAGGGGATCCCCGTCCCGGACACCGGCGCCGTCCGCACCGACCTGGCCGACTTCGCCCGCTCCCTGGCCCGCTACCTCGCCACCCCGACCGGCCGCGCCGTCGCCCGGGCCGCCGCGCTCGGCTCGGAGGACCCCGGCCTGGCCGACGCCTGGCAGGCGTTCTGGCACTCCCGCCTCGACCAGGCCGGCACCATCGTCACCCGGGCCGTCGAACGGGGGGAGCTCCCGCCGGACACCGACGCCGCGCTGGCCCTCGAACTGCTCTGCGCCCCCCTGCAGACCCGTGCCCTCCTCGGCCACCGCCCCGTCGGGCCCGAACTGCCCGAGCGCCTGGCCGGCCTGGTGCTGGACGGACTGCGGGAGCGGCCCTCGCCGCGGTCCTGACCGGGGCCGGGCATCCCGGGCCGCCCGCCCCGGGCCCCGGGGCGGGGTCCGGGGCGGGGTCCGGGGCGGGGTCCGTCAGCCGAGGACGAGGGGCAGCCGCGGCCCGAGCGACCCGAGCGAGGCCCGCTCGGACGGGGTCGCGGGGCGGCGCCCGGTGCCGATCAGCAGGGCGTCCGTGTCCGGGAGCGCGGCCGGGAACGGGGCTCCGGCGATGCGTTCCAGCAGCAGCCGGGCCGCGGCCAGGCCCTCGGCGGGCGGACCCGGCACGTGCGGGAGGCGGGCGACCAGGTCGAGGTGGTGCAGGGTCCACTCCAGCACATACGCGTCCAGGTAGTCGCCCGCCGTCAGCACCTGCCCCTGGGTCTCCACCCGCAGCACCGGATCCGCGAGTCCGGCGGCGCGCCCCGCTGCGGAACCGACGTCGTCCAGGTGGAAGCGGAGCAGCTCCGGGTCGCCGTAGGCGGCCGCCAGCCTGACGGTCAGGGCGTCCAGCGGGTCCTGCCCGTCCGGCGCCTCCCGGTGGACCTCCCAGTACGACGCCGCGTCACGGGTCGGTTCGGCCGCGGACGGGGTCACCAGTGTGATCAGCACGTCCTGCGCGTCGATCACCAGATGGCACACCAGGTCCCGCACCAGCCAGCCGGCGCAGCCCGACGGCCGGGCGAAGTCCTCCGCCGCGAGCCCGTCCACCGCCGCGCGCAGCGCCGCCCACGACCGCCCGAAGAGTTCCACGCCCGCAAAGTACCACCGGCCGGGCGGGCGAACGGGCGGGCGAACCCGCGGACGGCGGACGGTGGACGGGCGGATGGGCCGGTGGCCGGACCCCTTGGGAGGGAGCCCGGCCACCGGGTTGCCGCGGGGACGGACCGTCAGATCCGGGTGGACAGCGGCACCGTGATCCGCTTCATCCAGGTGCCCGTGGCGAAGTCGCGCGCCCGGATGACGACCCGGTCGCGGTGGACGTCGACCTGGAGACCCTGGTTGAAGCGCCCGGGGACGGTGACCTCGCCGCCCTGCCCGTTGTCGGCGAAGCCGGTCTGCACGGCGCCGGTGTTGATCACCGAGAAGCCGTCGAGGTTGGCCGTGCCGGGCACCGTGCGGCGCACGTACCAGTCGGAGAGGTTGAGGTCCCAGTGGGTGTGACCGCTGAAGAGGAACACGTCGCGGTGGCGCCCGAGGAGGCCGAGGAGGCGGTCGGGCTGGAGGTAGTCGCTCAGGTAGATCTTGCTCCGGGTGCCGGAGACGGTGTTGGGCAGCGGGTGGTGGGTGATCACCATGACCGGCTTGCGGCGGCGCGCCCAGTACTGCAGGCGGTCCTCCAGCCACCGGAACTGCGCGTCGCTGATCCAGACCTCGTCCCAGAGGGAGTTGTCGTGGTATTTCATGTAGCGCTCGGTGCCGAGGGTCAGGACCGGTATGCCCCCGAAGGTGGTCTCCGCGTAGATCGTGGACCGCTTGGCGAAGCGGTGGAAGCTGCGGAAGAGGGAGTCCTCGGTGGTGCCGTTGGGCCAGGTGCTCTGGGCGAGCGTGTTCGGGTCGGAGTACTTCGGCACGTAGAACTCGTGGTTGCCGATGGCCCAGGCGACCTCGCGCGGCTTCGGTCCCTGGTCCAGCACCTTCTGGACCTCGGCGTACTCGAAGTCGTAGCCGCGCGGCGTGATGTCGCCGGCGACGGCCAGGCCCGAACCGCGCGGGTTGGTGGCCCTGATGTCCTTGAGCGCCTGGGCGAAGTCGGCGAGGTCGCCCTGGATGTCGCTGATGACGTTGAACGAGGTCACGAGGCCCTCGTCACCGTCGGAGGGTGCTGCCGCCGCGGTCCCCTGGGCGAGACCTCCGAGCACCAGCGCGCCGGCGGTGGCTCCGAGCAGGGATCTGCGTTCCATGGTCGTTCCTTTCGACTGTCGCGCACGGCCGAGGAGGGTTCGGCCCCGCGCTTTGGACCAGACCCGTTATCAATACGCGATCAAATGGGCGTCCAGGTGAACAGTCACCGACGGGTGGTCGAGACCACGGTGCTCCATGCGCCCGCCGGACGGACCAGTGCCCGATCGGGCACCCGAACGGCCCTCCTGGCGCGGCGGTGGCCCCGGCCCGGCCGGCCCGGGGCCGGGGAAAATTAACAAAAAAAAAGACAACAAAAAAAAAAAAAAAAGATTAAA
>NZ_JBHJRC010000133.1:0-21477 GCF_042261735.1 Kitasatospora sp. NPDC056327
CGCCCGACCGCCCGGGGGGGCGCCGTCGGGCGCCTCCCGGGCCGGCCGCCCCCGGTCGGACGACCGGGCGGCCGGACGTTCCGGTCCCGCACGGCGGGAGCGCCGGAAACCGGGCACCGGATTCGCGCCGGGACCGGGTACGCTAGTGCCCGGTGGTGCGCACGGTGCCGCCCCGGGGCTTTAGCTCAGTTGGTAGAGCGCTGCCTTTGCAAGGCAGATGTCAGGAGTTCGAGTCTCCTAAGCTCCACAGTTCTCTCCGCCGTGCGCGGACGCCGATCGGCCGCCGACCTGAATCCGGGTCAGCGGCCGATCGGCGTTCTCAGTGCGGTTTGCGCGGGTCGTGCGGCTTGGGGCGGTCGTCCCGGTCGTCCTGACCGGCCCGCGGGCCCGGTTCCGGAGTGTCGGCGGATCCGGTGGCGCCGGTGTCCGGCGAGCCGTTCAGCGGGCTCTCGGAGCCGCCGGCCGTGCCGTTGCCGGAGGCGTGCGCGCCGGCCGGGCGGGCGGGCGGCTCGGGGGCCGCGCCGTCCGGGGCGGCGGACGGGGGCTCCACCAGCCACTCCGGGTTGCTGCGGTGCCGCCACCACTGCCAGGCGACGATACCGCTGCCGATCGCGAGCACCCCGGCCACGGCCAGCCCGGTGGCCCAGCCGCCGCGGCAGGACCTGCGGGCGTTGCGGGCCGCGAGATCGCTGATCTCGGCCGAGGTGACGTTGCCCCGCATGGCGGTCAGCGCGGCCGCGCCGCGGGTCTGGGCCTCCTGGGCGACCGGGACGACGGCGGCGCGGGCCTCCTCGACGGCGTGCACCACCCTGGGGGCGACGGCGGACCGGGCCTGGTCGGTGGCCCGGGCGGCGGACAGCCGGGCGGCCAGCGCGGCCTCCTGGGCGCGGTGCAGGGCCTTCAGGGTGCTCTGCTGGGCCTCCGGCGGCAGGCTGGCGAAGGCGTGACCGACCTGGGGGGCGATGTGCCGGTCGTACTGGACGTGCACGGTGTGGGCGGCCTGGGAGGCCTGCCGACGGGCGTTGTCCGCGAAGTTGCCGGCCGTCTCACGGGCCGAGTCCAAACGGGTCACGAGTATCTCCTCCTGGTGGCGACCTTTATGCACATATCCACCTGAATGCTGATCATGCATCCCTACTCGTCCGATGGCATTCCGGAGTGGGCCGTACGCGGGGTGTGACGGTCCGGGGCGGCGTGCCGGGGCGGGGCGCCGCCACCCGGGTGCCGGGCGGGCGACGGCCGTCCTCCGGGCGGCGGGCGGGCCGGGAGGGCGGGGCCGGTGAGCCCTCCGGCCGGGGGTACGGCCGCAGTAGGCTGGCGGTTCCGGCGGATCCCCGCCGGGAGCGCGTACGTGTCGTCGCAGCAAGTCGTGGCAGGAGGGGAAAGCCGATGCTCCCGGACGAGCCGAGGCCGCCGATCGACCCGACTCCCGGGGCGGGGGCCGGGAACGGGCTGTCCCGTTGCTACCGGCACCCCGAGCAGGAGACCGGCATCGGCTGCTCCCGCTGCGGCCGCCCGATCTGCCCGCGGTGCATGGTGAACGCCTCGGTGGGCTTCCACTGCCCGGAGTGCGTCAGCGAGGGCGGCCGGCAGGTCCGGCGGGCGACCACCCGGTTCGGCGGCCGTCCGTCCGCGGACGGCGCGCTGGTCACCAAGGCGCTGATCGGCATCAACCTGGTGATCTTCGTCCTGGCCGCCTACGTGCTCACGCCCTGGCTGGCCATCGACCTCGAACTGCGCAGCATCGCCCCCGACCGCTTCTACCCGTACCCGGACGGCGTCGCCGAGGGCCCGGGCCAGTGGTACCGGCTGCTGACCGCCGTCTTCCTGCACACCGCGCCCTGGCACATCGCCACCAACATGCTGGTGCTCTGGGTGCTGGGCCCCCAGCTGGAGTCCGCCCTGGGCCGGGTGCGCTTCCTCGCGCTGTACCTGCTCTCCGGCCTGGCCGGCAGCGCCTTCGCCTTCCTGCTGGCCGGTGACGGGATGCGCTCGCTGGGCGCCTCGGGAGCGGTCTTCGGCCTGCTGGGCGCGACCGTGGTGCTCTACCGGCGGGTCCGGGCACCGCTGGGGCCGATCGTCGCGCTGCTGGTCTTCAACCTGATCGTCACCTTCTCGGTGCAGGGGATCGACTGGCGCGCCCACCTCGGCGGCCTGGTCGCCGGGATGCTGACCGCGGCCGGCCTGATGTACGCGCCGCGGGCCCACCGGGCGGCGGTGCAGGGGCTGACGCTGGCGGGCGTGGCCGGGCTGGTGCTGGTGATGCTGCTCGCCGGGACGGCCGCCTACGGCGGGTGACCCGCCGTAGGCGGTGCGCACGCACGTCCGGCCGGTGCCCGCACGGTTGTCCACAGCGGGTGCGGGGTTGTGCACAGGCGGTGCGGAGGGCGGCGGGCGGACAGTTGTTCTACGCGTGTCCTGCTGTGCGGATCCGGGATTCGGGGAAGTGGCGCGCGGCGGTGCGGAAAGCGCCCCCCGGATGAGTTATCCACAGGCCCGCACGACTTTTCCCCACTGTGGATAACCATGTGGATAAACACGACAAGCGGATAACCGTCGGCGGCGGTCCGTCCGGGCGCACCACGAAGCCGCCCCGGGGACCGAGCGTCCCGGGGCGGCGGTGGAGGAACTCAGGGCAGCAGCCCCGGCGTCACTTCCACTGGGTGGAGACGCCGAAACCCGCCGCGATGAAGCCGAAGCCCACCAGGATGTTCCAGTTCCGCCAGCTCTCCACCGGCCAGGTCCCACTGGTCACGTAGTAGGTGACGATCCAGACCAGACCGATCAGGAACATCGCCAGCATCAGCGGCGCCACCCAGCTGCGGCCCGAACTGATCTTCACCACCGCGGCCGTGGTCGGCGGGGTGTAGTCGGACTTCTTGCGGAGTCGAGACTTCGGCACGAGGAGCTCTCCTGTCGATGCGCTGTGACCGCGCAGGGGTTCACGGTGGTGTGGCGGCGTCCGTTAGCGTAGTGGTTCGGCGGGTCCGAAGGAGATAAGGGTACGGTGCCTAATTTGTCGATTCCCCCTCGGCCGGCCCGTACCCGTGCTTCCGGCACCCGAATTGTCGGACGTGCCCTGACCTGCGCCGTCTTCGCGCTCGCCGGACTGCTCTTCTACATCAGCGCGCAGACCGCGCGCGGTACCGATCTGCGCACCGACAACTCGCTGCTCAGCCTCTCCGACGTGATAAGGCAGCGCAGCGCGCAGAACCAGCAGTCCCAGGCCCAGCTCGCCGACCTCCAGGAACGCTCCCAGCAGCTCACCGAGCAGCAGGGCCGCAGCCCGGCCGACGCCGCCCGGCTCACCGCCCTGGAGCAGGCCGCCGCGCTGGACCCGCTCCAGGGACCGGGCCTCACCGTCACCCTCAACGACGCGCCGCCGAACGCGACCTCCCGGGTCCCCGGCGTGCGCGAGCCGGACGTCAACGACCTGGTCATCCACCAGCAGGACATCCAGGCCGTGGTCAACGCGCTGTGGCGGGGCGGCGCCGAGGGCGTCCAGGTCATGGACCAGCGGCTGATCTCCACCAGCGCCGTCCGCTGCGTCGGCAACACCCTGCTGCTCCAGGGCCGGGTCTACTCGCCGCCGTACGTCGTCAGGGCGGTCGGCAGGACCGACGCGCTGCGCGCCGCCGTGGACGAGGACCCGGCGATCCGCAACTACCAGCGTTACGTGCAGGCCTACGGCCTGGGCTGGAAGGTCCAGGAGAGCGGCGACCTGGCCCTGCCCGGCTACTCCGGCACCGCGGACCTGAGGTCGGCCACCGGCCAGCAGTAGGGCGGTGGGACACCTGCCGGTCACGGAGCGGGGTCTACTCTTGAGCCCAGTCCGCTACGTCGAGGGAGCACCATGTACGGCTGGATCTGGCGTCACCTGCCGGGGAACACCCTGGTCAAGGCCGTCGTATCGGTGCTCCTCGCGCTGGGGCTGGTCTACCTCCTCTTCACGTACGTCTTCCCGTGGGCGGAACCGCTCCTCCCCTTCGGCGACGTCACAGTGGACGGAGAGGGTGACGGCGCCGTCGGCTGATCCGACGCCCCGCCCCCGCTCAGTCCCCGCATCCCCCGGAGAACGCGCGCCCATGACCTCCCGGCCGACCCCGCCCCGCATCCTGGTCGTCGACAACTACGACAGCTTCGTCTTCAACCTGGTCCAGTACCTCTACCAGCTCGGCGCCACCTGCGAGGTGGTCCGCAACGACGAGGTGAGCGTCGGGCACGCGGTGCGCCGCGACGGCGCCACCGGCTTCGACGGGGTGCTGCTCTCCCCCGGCCCGGGTGCCCCCGAGGAGGCCGGCGTCTGCATCGAGATGGTGCACCACTGCGCCCGGATCGGGCTCCCGGTCTTCGGCGTCTGCCTCGGCCTGCAGTCGATCGCGGTTGCCTACGGCGCCGTGGTGGGCCGCGCGCCCGAGCTGCTGCACGGCAAGACCTCGCCGGTCGAGCACGAGGACGGCGGCGTCTTCGCCGGGCTGCCCTCCCCGCTCGTCGCGACCCGCTACCACTCGCTCGCCGTCGAGCCGGCTACCGTGCCGGACGAGCTGGTGGTCACCGCGCGCACCGCGAGCGGCGTGATCATGGGCCTGCGCCACCGCGGCCTCGCGGTCGAGGGGGTGCAGTTCCACCCGGAGTCGGTGCTCACCGAGGGCGGTCACCGGATGCTCGCCAACTGGCTGGCCGAGTGCGGCGACCCGCAGGCCGTCGACCGGTCGGCCGGGCTCGCCCCGGTGATCGGCCGGGGCTGAGCGGCGTGACCGCGGTGCGTCCGGAGGGACGCCACCAGCACGAGGCGGACCCGCAGGGCGGCGGGCCGTACCGGCAGTACCCTCCGGGCGGTCCGTACCCGCAGGCCCACGACCCGTACGCGCAGACCCAGGACCCGTACGCGCAGGCCCACGACCCTTACGGGTACCCGCAGGCCGCCGGCCCCGGTCCGGACGGGCAGTACCCGGGGACCGGCCGGCCCGGTCCGCACGGCGGGGACCACCCGCAGGGGCGGCACCGGCAGCCGGGTGCGCACCCGCAGGGCCAGTACCAGGGCTACGACCCCTACCAGGACCAGCAGCTCCGGCAGGGCGGTCACATCCCCGCGCAGCCGGGCCAGGGCCAGGGCCAGGGACAGGGCTGGGCCGGGCCGCAGGGCGCCGAGGACGGCTGGGGCGTCTACGAGCAGGCCGCGCCGCCCGTCGAGCCCGCGCGGGCCGAGGAGACGCTCCGGCTGCACCTGGAGGCCCCCGACGCGCCGGGCCCGGAGCGGACGGTGCTCGCCGCGGCCGAGACGGTCACCATGGCCGCGGTGGACGCCGGGCGGCAGCCGCCGGCGGCCACGGGCGGCCGCGCCGAGCGCCGCCGCGCCGCACAGGGCCGCGGACACCGCCGGCCGGCCGGCCGGGCCGCCGCGGACCGGCCGCGGCCCAAGGAGTCGGTGGCGGTGGTCCTCGCCCGGTTCCTCGGCGAGCTCTGCATCACGCTCGGTCTGGTGATGCTGCTCTTCGTCTCCTACCAGCTCTGGTGGACCAACGTGCAGGCCGACGCGGCCGCCGACGGGGCGCGCAGCCAACTGGAGGAGCAGTTCGAGTCCGCCCCCGGGCAGGGCGCCCCGGCACCGGGACAGCCGGCGCCGGACCCGGCGAAACCGGAGACCTTCGAGCCCGGCAAGGGCTTCGCGATCATCCACATGCCCAAGCTCGGCCAGAAGTTCCCGATCGCCGAGGGCACCGCCAAGGGCCCGGTGCTCGACAAGGGCCTGGTGGGGCACTACACCGGCACCGGCATGCCGGCCGACAAGGCGGGCAACTTCGCGCTGGCCGCGCACCGCAACACGCACGGCGAGCCGTTCCGCCGGATCAACCAGCTCGGCAAGGGCGACAAGATCGTGGTGGAGACCGCGAACGCGTACTACACGTACGAGGTCACCAGCGGCATTCCGGAGACCCCGCCGTCCAACGTGAGCGTGATCAGGCCGGTGCCGAGCGGCGCCGGGTACAGCGGACCGGGCCGGTACATCACGCTGACCACGTGCACGCCGGAGTTCAGTTCCAAGTACCGGCTGATCGTCTTTGGCAAGATGATCGAGGAACGGCCGCGCAGTCAGGGCAAGCCGGCCGCCCTCACCGGAGGCTGACCGCGCCGGGGCACCGTTCGGAGAAGGGGAGAGGCGTGACGCAGCAGGAGACCGGAGCGGTGGCCGAGGAGGCCTTCCCGGAGGACGTGCGGGAGCCCGGCCGCCGGCCGGGACGCGGCCGCGGGCGGGCGCTGGCCGTCCTGGGGGTCTTCGGCGAGCTGCTGATCACCCTCGGGCTGGTGCTCGGCCTGTTCGTCGCCTACTCGCTCTGGTGGACCGACGTGCTGGCGGACCGGTCCGCCTCGGCGGCCTCCGACCAGCTGCGGGACGCCTGGTCGCTCGGCGCCCCCGCCTCCCCGGGCGGCTCCGCGGCCTCCCCCGGGGCCGACCCGGGCGGCCCGGCGGTGTCGGCCTCCCCGGGGGCCCCGGCCGTCCCCGGGGCGGGGGGCGCGGGCGGAGCCGGGCAGACCTACGCGAACGGCGAGGGGATCGGCTTCCTGCACGTCCCGGCGATGGGCCGGGACTACCAGGTGCTGATCCGGATGGGCACCGACACGGCCACCCTGGCCGAGGGCGTCGCCGGGGTCTACGAGCAGCCCTACCGGGCGGCGATGCCCTGGGACGAGTCCGGCAACTTCGCGCTGGCCGCCCACCGGGACGGGCACGGGGCGAAGTTCCACGACCTCGACGCCCTCCGCAAGGGCGACGCGATCGTCGTCGAGACCCGCGACAAGTGGTACGTCTACCGGGTCGACAGCACCCTGCCGGAGACCTCCAAGTACGACACCGGCATCGTCGCCCCGGTGCCGAAGGGCTCGGGTTACACCGCGCCGGGCCGCTACATCACGCTGACCACCTGCACCCCGGTCTACACCTCGCGCTACCGGATGGCGGTCTGGGGGAGCCTGGTGCGGGTGGACGACATGGACGCCCGGCGCACCCCGCCCGCGGAGCTGCGCCGCTCCTGAGGCCCGCCGGGGCCCGCCCGGGGAGCCTCTCGCCCGGGAGCCCGCCCCGGAGCCCCGCCCGGCCCCGCCCGCGGGCCGGGCACGGCCTCCCGGCCGGTGTCCCGCCCGGAAACGCCCGAGGGCCCGCCGACACCGTGTCGGCGGGCCCTCTCGGCTGTCCGGGGAACAACTCGGCCGGTCGGTCCCGGCCCCGGGGGGCTCAGAACCAGGGGAACCAGGGCTTAGTTGTTGGGTCCCCCTTTGGTGGACGAGGGGGTCGGGAATCCGGGGAACCCGGGGATGGTGGGGGTGTTGCCGCCCCCTTTGGGCGGGTCCACCGCCTTGGTCATCAGCCCGACCGAGGTGTTCGTGGGCACCTCGGTCCCGGCCGCCGGGGTGGAGGTGAGCACCATGGCGGCGGGGTCCTCCGGGCCCTGGACGACGGTGAACTTCAGGCCCGCGGCCGCGAGGGTGTTGATGGCGTCCTTGAGCGAGACGTTCTGCAGCGGCGGGACGGTCACCTTGTCCGGACCCTTGTAGACGGTCAGGGTGATCTTGGTGTTGGCCGGCTGCTTGCCGCCCGCCGGGTTCTGCGAGGCGACCGTGTTGATCTTGGCGGGGTCGTTGGTGACCGTGGTCTTCGAGGCGTCCACCTGGAAGCCCGCGCTCTCCAGGGCGGCCTGCGCGGCCTCCTTCTGCTGGCCGACCACGCTCGGCACGTTGATCTTCGCCTTGCCCTGCGACACGGTCAGCTTGACCGGGGCGGCCGGGTCGGCGCCACCGCCGGCCGGGTCCTGCGCGATCACCTGGTCCAGCGGGGCGTTGTCGTCGTCCTTGTACTCGGGCGTGACGTTGGTGAACCCGGCGTCGGCCAGCGCCTTGACGGCCTGGTCCTTGGTCTTGCCGACCACGCTGGGCACGGTCGCCTTCGCCGGGCCGGAGGACAGCTGCACGGTGATCGTGGAGGCCTCGGCGACCTGGGTGCCGGCGGCCGGGTTCTGCGTGCAGACCTGGTCCTTCTTCACGTTGGTGTCCGGGCAGGCGATCTTCTCGCCCTCGGCGACCACCAGCTTGGGACCGGCCTGGGCGATCAGCGTCCTGGCCTCCGCGAGGGTCTTGCCGACCACACCGGGTGCGGCGACCTTCGGGGCCTCCTTCTTGCTGTCGTCCTTGTTGCCGAACATCGCCTGGGCGACGAAGAAGGTGCCCACCAGGACCAGCACGGCGGCCACCGCCAGCACGATCCAGGAGGTGTTGCTCTTGCGCGGGGGCTCCTCGGCCCGCCGGCTGCCGCGGCCGTAGCCGTCGTCGCCGCCGGCCGGGCCACCCGCGTAGGACTGGCCGTAGCCGTCGTCGTAGCCGCCGGGCTGGGGCTGGCCGGCGTAACCGGCCGGGGCCGCCGCCTGCGGCAGCATGGTGGTCGGACCGCCGGGGGCCTGCTGCGGCAGCACGTTGGTCTGGCCGTACGGGTCGTGCTGCGGGTAGCCGTTCTGGTCGTAGCCGTACCCGGCGGCGCCCATCCCGTAGGCGGCGGCCTGCTGGGCCGCGGCGACCGGCAGGCCGTCCAGGAAGCGCTCGATGTCGTCGCGCATCTCGTCGGCGCTCTGGTACCGGTAGTCGCGGTCCTTGGCGAGCGCCTTGAGCACGATCGCGTCGACCTCGGGGCGGACCTCGGGGTCGAAGACGGACGGCGGCTGCGCCTCCTCCCGGACGTGCTGGTACGCGACCGCGACGGGGGAGTCGCCGACGAACGGCGGGCGGACGGTGAGCAGTTCGTAGAGCAGGCAGCCGGTGGAGTAGAGGTCCGAGCGGGCGTCCACCTGCTCGCCCTTGGCCTGCTCCGGGGAGAGGTACTGGGCGGTGCCGATGACGGCGGAGGTCTGCGTCATCGTCATGCCGGCGTCGCCCATCGCCCGGGCGATGCCGAAGTCCATCACCTTGACGTTGCCCTGGCGGGTGAGCATGACGTTGGCGGGCTTGATGTCGCGGTGCACGATGCCGGCCCGGTGGGAGTACTCCAGGGCCTGCAGGATGCCGATGGTCATCTCCAGCGCCCGTTCCGGCAGCAGCCGGCGCCCGGAGTGCAGCAGCTCCCGCAGCGTGGAGCCCTCGACGTACTCCATCACGATGTACGGGATGGAGATGCCGTCGATGTAGTCCTCGCCGGTGTCGTACACGGCGACGATCGCGGGGTGGTTCAGTGACGCCGCGGACTGTGCCTCGCGGCGGAACCGGGCCTGGAACGACGGATCACGGGCCATGTCGGCCCGGAGCGTCTTCACGGCGACGGAGCGGCCGAGCCGGGTGTCATGGGCGAGGTACACCTCGGCCATGCCGCCGCGTCCGAGGACGCCGCCGAGCTCGTACCTGCCGCCGAGGCGACGAGGCTCTTCCATAGTTCCGACCCTCTCGCTCACCCGCCGGTGAGGTTGTGACGTAGGTGCCCCCGCACACTCCGTGTGACGCCGTCCGGGCCCCGGCCGGTTCTGCGGTCAGAACCCTCCGGCACCGCGCGGACGGCAACGGATACACCCGCTGCTGCGAATACGCTACCGGTCGGACCGCGCCGGACCCGAGTCGACCGCAGGCCGATATCAGACCGGTATCCGGACAGGGGTGCCGATCGTGACATTTCCCTCACCCCCCCGGACCCGTGCCGGCCGCCGCCGTCACTTGCCCAGGACGGCCTGCATCACCGACTTCGCGATCGGCGCGGCGAGCCGGCCGCCGCTGATGCCGTCACGGTTGTTCGAGCCGTCCTCGACGACCACCGCGACCGCCACCGAGCGGCCGTCCGCGGCCTTGGCGTAGGAGGTGAACCAGGCGAACGGCAGCCCGGCGTTGCCCTCGCCGTGCTGGGCGGTGCCGGTCTTGCCGCCGACGGTGAGACCGGGGATCCGGGCGTTCTTGCCGGTGCCGTTCTCGACCACCGAGACCATCAGGTCCTGGAGCTTCTGCGCGGTGGCCGGGCTGACGGGCTGGGAGAACTGCTTCTCGGTGTGCTTGGAGATGGTGGTCAGCGAGGCCGAGCGCTCCTCGGCGACCAGGTACGGCTGCATCAGGGTGCCGTTGTTGGCGATCGCCGCGGCGACCATCGCCATCTGCAGCGGGGTGGCCTGGGTGTCGTGCTGGCCGATCGAGTCCTGGGCGGTGCCGTCCGGGGTGGAGTTGGACGGGTAGACGCTCTTCTCGGAGCGGATCGGGGTGTCGACGGTGCTGTTGAAGCCGAACTTCTCGGCCTGCACCCGCATCTTGTCCTTGCCGAGGTCGGCGCCCATCTTGGCGAAGACGGTGTTGCAGGACTGGTCCATGCCGGACTTCACGGTGGCGTTGCCGCACTGCTCCCTGTCGGACTCGTTCTTCAGCACGAAGTTGGTGCCCGGCAGGGTGTACGGGTCCGGGGTCTGGGTCTGGTCGTCGATGTTCTGGTACAGGCCGTTCTCGAACGCCGCCGCCGCGGTGACCAGCTTGAAGGTCGAGCCGGGCGGGTAGGTCTCGCGCAGCGCGCGGTTGAGCATCGGCTTGCTCGGGTCGGCGTTGAGGTCGGTCCAGGCCTTGCTGTCCGAGGACTCGTTGCCGGCGAAGCTGGCGGGGTCGTAGGAGGGCGTGGAGACCAGGGCGAGGATCGCACCGGTCTTCGGGTCGATCGCGACCGCCGCGCCCTTCTTGCCGCCGAGCCCCTCGAAGGCGGCCTTCTGGGCCTTGGAGTTGATCGTGGTGACGACGTCCCCGCCGCGCTTCTGCTCGCCGGTGAGCATGTCCAGGGTGTTGCGGAAGAAGAGCCGGTCGTCGCTGCCGGAGAGGATGCCGTCCTCCAGCTGCTCCAGCTGGCTGGCGCCGAAGGCCTGCGAGGAGTAGCCGGTCACCGGGGCGTACATCTGGGGGTCGTTCCAGGAGCGCTTGTACTTGTAGCGCAGGCCGTTCACGAAGGTCGACTGGGTGACCGGCTGGCCGTCGACGATGATGTTGCCGCGCGGGTAGGCGTAGCGGTCGAAGACCTGGCGCTTGTTGTACTTGTTGCTCGCCCAGGCGTCGGCCTGGACGCCCTGGATCCAGTTGGTGCGCACCATGAGGGCCAGGATCAGCACGAGGCAGAAGATCGAGACCCGGCGGATCGGCTTGTTCACGAGGCGGAGCCCCCTTGGATCTCGGGAGTGGGGGTGGGCTCCACCCCGGGGCGGCGGGCGTTGTCGCTGATCTTCAGCAGGATCGCGATCAGCGCCCAGTTGGCGACCACCGAGGATCCGCCCTGGGCCAGGAACGGCATGGTCATACCGGTCAGCGGGATCAGGCCGGTGACACCGCCGGCGACCACGAAGACCTGCAGGGCCATCGCCGAGGAGAGGCCGACGGCGAAGAGCTTGCCGAACGGGTCGCGGGCGGCGACCGCGGTGCGCAGGCCGCGCTGGATCAGCAGGGCGTACAGCAGGAAGATCGCCATCATGCCGGTGAGGCCGAGTTCCTCGCCGAAGGAGCCGAGGATGAAGTCGCTCTTGGCGGCGAAGTCGATCAGCCAGGAGCGTCCCTGGCCGAGGCCGGAGCCGGTGACCCCGCCGGAGCCGAACGACATCAGCGCCTGGCCGATCTGTTCGGTGGCGTAGGCCGGGTGGTTCGGCGCGAAGGCGGCCATCGGGTCGAGCCAGGCGTCGATGCGGGTCTTCACGTGGCTGGCGGTGGAGGCCACCGCGACCGCGCCGCCGACCGACATCAGCAGGCCGAAGACGATCCAGCTGGTCCGCTCGGTGGCGACGTAGAGCATCACCACGAAGAGGCCGAAGTACAGGAAGGACGAGCCGAGGTCGTTCTCGAAGATCAGGATGAGCAGGCTGAGCAGCCAGATCACGATGATCGGGCCGAGGTCGCGGCCGCGCGGCAGGTACAGGCCCATGAACCGGCGGCTGGCCAGCGCCAGGGCGTCCCGCTTGACCATCAGGTAGCCGGCGAAGAACACCGTCAGGATGATCTTGGCGAACTCACCGGGCTGGATCGAGAAGGAGCCCATCCGGATCCAGATCTTGGCGCCGAGGTCCTCCTTGCGCTCCGGGAAGAACGCCGGGGCGGCGAGCAGGATCAGGGCCACCGCCATCGAGATGTAGGTGTAGCGCTGGAGGACCCGGTGGTCCTTCAGGAAGACCATCACCACGATGAAGAACGCGATGCCCAGGCCGGACCACATCAGCTGGTTCGAGGCGGCCGGGAAGTTGTTGTGCATCAGCGGCCCGGCCTTGTCGAGCCGCCAGATCATCACCACGCCGAGCCCGTTCAGCAGGGTGGCGATCGGCAGCATCAGCGGGTCCGCGTACGGCGCGAACCTGCGCATCAGCAGGTGCGCGACCAGCGCGAGCCCGCCCATGCCCAGGCCGTAGCCGAGCATGCCGGCCGGCAGCTTGCCGTCCATCGCCAGGCCCACGTTGGCGTACGCCAGGACCGGCAGCACCACCGCGAAGCCGAGCATCGCCAGCTCGGTGTTGCGCCGGTTCGGGCTCGCCTGCGGCGAGATGGTGGTGTTGGCCCGGCGCCGCGAGGACGCGCGGTCGGCCGGGACGCCGCGGCGTCCGCCGGACCGGCTGTTCGGGTCGCTGCTCACGTCCGAGGCGCTCATGCGCAGGCCTCGCCGGGTCCGGCGGGGGCCTGCGCGCGCACGCGCCCGCCGGTGGTTCCTTCGCTTCGCTCTCTCACGTCTTGACCGCTCCCTGACGGCCGGCGGGCCCGCGCCGGGCGGGCCTGTGTCGGGTCGCGTCCGTCACGGCTTCGGGCAGGAGTCGGCGCGCTGCCGCTCCTCGTCGGTCAGTCCGGGCAGGTCGCCCTGCGGCAGGGCCGGGGCGACGGCGCCCTGCCCGGGGGGCGCGGCCGGGGTGGTGGCGGCCGGGGGGGTGGTGCTCGGGACCGGCGTGGGGACGCCGGTCGCCGGGGCCCGCCCGGTCGCGGACGGGCTGGGCGCGGTGGTGGCCGCGATGAACCCGGCGTGCGTCGCCACCGTGCCGGCGGCCTGCTGCGCGGGCTGCTGGCCGCCGGCCGCCGGGGCGGTCCCCTGGGCCGCCGCGGCCCGGACGTCGGCCACCTTCCGGCAGAACACCGCCTGCTCGTTGAGCTTCTTCACCTTGTCGTCGGCGTCGCCGAGGCTGGTCGCCGAGATGGTGTTGGTGACGTGGGTGCGCTGGTCCTGCGGCAGGTACTTGAGCTCGATCTCCTTGTACGTGGTGTGCACGGAGGAGAGGCTCAGCCCGGCCAGGCTCTGGTTGACGCCCTGGTAGACCGCGACGTGGTCGCCCTCGGCGCCGACGTAGTACTGGCTCTGGGTCCACTGGTAGCCGAAGAAGCCGCCCGCTCCGAGCAGGCCCACGGTGACCAGGCCGATCAGCGAGAACGTCAGCGCCCGGTTCCGGCGCTTCGGCCGGGGCCGCTCCTCGTCGAAGTCCTCGGTCCCGTAGACCGAGGGCTCCGCGCCGCCGCCCTCCGGGTAGCCCGCGTCGTAGCCGCCGGCCGCGCCGTAGCCGCCGTCGGGGTGGCCGGCGCCGTAGCCCTCGGCGGGGCCGAAGGCGCCCTGCGGGCCGCGGCCGAGGCCGGCGGCGCGGCCGGCCGGGGTGTCCGCGATCGAGCGGTCGGCGGCGGAGGAGGACGGCGGGGTCTCGGCGACCGCGCCGACGACCACCGGCACGTCGTTGAACTGGCCGCTCAGGGTGTCCGTGGCACCGACGTCGAGGACGTCCGCCACGATGCAGGTGATGTTGTCCGGACCGCCGCCGCGCAGCGCGAGCTGGATCAGCTCCTGCACGGTCTGCTCGGGCGAGTAGAAGCTGCCCAGGGTGTCCTGGAGGGTCTGGTGGCTGACCGGACCGGAGAGGCCGTCGGAGCAGATCAGGTAGCGGTCGCCGGCCCGGACCTCGCGGATCGACAGGTCGGGTTCGACCTGGCCGCGGCCGTCCAGGGCGCGCATCAGCAGCGAGCGCTGGGGGTGGGTCTCGGCCTCCTCGGGCGTGATCCGGCCCTCGTCGACCAGCCGCTGGACCCAGGTGTGGTCCTGGGTGATCTGCACCAGTGCGCCGTCGCGCAGCAGGTAGGCGCGGGAGTCGCCGACGTGCACCAGGCCCATCCGCTGGCCGGTCCAGAGCATCGCGGTGAGGGTGCAGCCCATGCCCTCCAGCTGCGGATCCTCCTCGACCATCTGCCGGAGCCGGTCGTTGGCGCCCTGGACCGCGTCGCCGAG
This sequence comes from Kitasatospora sp. NPDC056327, assembly GCF_042261735.1. Taxonomy (NCBI): domain Bacteria; kingdom Bacillati; phylum Actinomycetota; class Actinomycetes; order Kitasatosporales; family Streptomycetaceae; genus Kitasatospora; species Kitasatospora sp. NPDC056327. The sequence goes on from NZ_JBHJRC010000133.1 coordinate 14,222, forward strand.
CAGGGTCAGCAGGTCGGCGCCCGGCACGTCCTCGTCCAGGCGGACGATCGAGCCGAGCACCTCGGAGGACGCGACCTCACCGGCCGCCGCGCCGCCCATGCCGTCGGCCACGGCCAGCAGCCGCGGGCCGGCATAGCCGGAGTCCTCGTTCCCCTCCCGGATCAGTCCCTTGTGGGAGCCGGCGGCGAAGCGCAGCACCAGGGTCATGCGACCTGTGCCCCCCTCTGGGTCATGGACGGGTTGCTGTCCCTCATGCGCTACTACTTCCGCAGTTCGATGACGGTCCTGCCGATACGGATCGGCGTGCCCGGCTGGAGCGGGGTCGGCGCGGTCAGGCGCTGACGGTCCAGATAGGTGCCGTTGGTGGAGCCTAGATCCTCCACCGTCCACTGCCCAGCCTGGTCCGGATAGATCCTGGCATGCCGGGAGGACGCGTAGTCGTCGTCCAGGACGATGGTGGAGTCGTGGGCGCGGCCCAGGGTGATGGTCTGGCCCTGCAGCGCGACGGTGGTGCCGGCCAGCGAGCCCTGGACCACGACCAGCTGGGTCGGGGCGCCGCGGCGGCGCCCGCCGCCCTGGGTCGGCGGACCGCCGGCCGGGGGCGGGCCCTGCGGGGCGCGCCCGGGACCGGCCGCTCCGGCCGTGGGGGCGGCCGTGGTGGCGGCACCGCCCCGGCGGGAGGCCCGGGGGTTCACCCGGGTTCCGAAGAGGTCGCTGCGGATCACCTGGACCGCGACGATCACGAACAGCCACAGCACGGCCAGGAAACCCAGCCGCATGACCGTGAGGGTCAGTTCTGACATAACCGCGCCCGCTCTACCCTTCGACCTGTCGGTAGACGATGGTGGTGGAGCCCACGACGATTCGAGAGCCGTCGCGGAGCGTAGCGCGCTGGGTGTGCTGTCCGTCCACCACGATGCCGTTGGTGGACCCCAGGTCGAGCACCATCGAGGGGGTTCCGGGGCGGATCTCGGCGTGCTTGCGGGAGACCCCGGGGTCGTCGATGCGCACGTCGGCCTCGGTGGAGCGGCCGAGCACGCAGGCGTTTCCGGAGATCTGGTGGCGGGCGCCGTTGACCTCGATCCAGCGGCGCACCGAGGTGCCGTGGCCGGAGCCCGGGAACGGGCGGACGGTGCCGCCGGCCGGTGCGGCCGGGCCCGCGGGCACGGCGGGGGGCGCGGCCGGCGGCGGGGGCGCGCCGTACGGCGCGGCGCCGGGCTGCTGCCACGGCGCGCCGGGGGCCTGGGCGGCCGGCGGGCGGCCGTAGCCGGGCTGGGTCGGGTGCGCGGGCGGCGCGGCCTGCTGCTGGGGCTCCTCGGCGGCGAGGGTGCGGCTGCGCACCCGGTACAGGCCGGTGTCGAGGTCGTCGGCCTTCTCCAGGTTCACCTGCAGCGGGCCCATGAAGGAGTAGCGCTGGGCCTCCGCGTACTCGCGGACCATCCCGGCGAGCTCGGCGCCCAGCTGTCCGGAGTAGGGGCTCAGCCGCTCGTGGTCGTGCGGGCTGAGTTCGACGATGAAGTCGTTGGGGACGACGGTCCGGTCACGGTTCCAGATGCTCGCGTTGTTGTCGCACTCGCGCTGCAGCGCGCCGGCGATCTCCACGGGCTGGACCTCGGACTTGAACACCTTCGCGAAGGTGCCGTTGACGAGACCCTCAAGTCGCTGCTCGAACTTCTTCAGCACTCCCATGGGGCACCCCCTTCCAGGGTTCGTTCGCCTGCCCGCGACCGGATTCCGTGGAGTCGGTCGCGCCTACTTGCGGTACTTCCGTACTGATCGTATCCACGCCGGGGCCATCCGTACGGTTCCCGGGCCACGTGGTGCCCGGGGGTGGGCTCGGACACACAGGGTGGACGCGTGCGGGAGGCAGCATGCCAGGAGTACCCGCTCGACAGGGCAGGCATCCCTCGCCCGCCTGTTCGCCGGGCATCCGTTCGGATGCGTTCGGTGCCCCCGGGAAACGGATTCGGAGGCGACCCGCAGGTCGTGCTACTGTTTTCCATGTCGGAAGGGGCGCCCACCGGGTGGCCCGATCGAAGCACCGCGAAGGCCAACATGGTACCGGGCGGGGCGGCTGGTCGACCGGCAAGCGGTGAAAACACCCATGCGCGGGTGGCGGAATAGGCAGACGCGCTGGATTCAGGTTCCAGTGCCCGAAAGGGCGTGGGGGTTCAACTCCCCCCTCGCGCACAGCGAAGCCCCGCAGATCTTCGGATCTGCGGGGCTTTCTCGTTCCCCGGCACCACCGGCCGCCGGGCGTTCGAGCCGGTCCCGGTCCGTCCGGCGGGCCCGGTCCGGGTCAGGACGAGGGGGCCGGCAGGTCGGCGCGGACCTCGAAGCCGCCGTCCGGGGTGGGCCCCGCGGTGAGCGAGCCGCCGAGCAGCTGGGCGCGTTCGCGCAGGCCGACCAGGCCGTGGCCGCCGCCCGGCAGGATCTGCCCGGGGCGGACCGGCGGGGCGTCGTTGCGCACCTCGACCCGCAGCCGCCGCCCCCGGGCCCGGACCCGGACGTGCACCGCGGCCTCCGGCGCGTACTTGGTGATGTTGGTGAGCGCCTCCTGGACGGTGCGGTAGGCGGCCCGCTCGACCGCCTCCGGCCAGGGCCGGTCCCCCGGGAGGAGCTCGGCGTCCGCGCTCAGCCCGCTCTCCTCGATGAGCCTGGGCAGGTCGGCCAGCCGGGGCTGCGGGGCGAGCGGGGTGCCGGTGCGCTGACCCCCGGTCCGCAGCACCCCGACCATGTGGCGCAGCTCCTCCAGGGTGCGCACGGACAGTTCGCGGATGGTCCGGGCGGCGCCCACCGCGGCCGGGTCGTGACTGGACACCTGGAGCGCGCCGGCCTGGATGCTGATCAGGCTGACCTGGTGGGAGACCACGTCGTGCATCTCCCGGGCGAGCCGGCCGCGCTCCTCGCTGAGCACCCGCTCGGCGAGCAGCCGGCTCTCCCGCTCCTGCCCCCGGGTCAGCTCGTCCAGCCGGGACGCCAGCTCGCGCCTGGTCCGGGAGAGCAGTCCGGTGGCCGCCGGGCCCGCGGCCAGCATCACGCACTGGATCGCGTAGAGGGTGGTGTCCCGGTTGAGCGTGAGGCTCTGCTCGGAGAGCGGCCAGTGGAAGAACTCGACGAGGGCGAACAGGGTGGCGCAGGGCACCACCACCCGGGGCCGGGGGCGTTCGGCGGCCACCGTGTAGACCGCCGTTATCGGGGCGAGCCAGATGTCGTCGAGGTAGCTGCCGGGCATGGTCAGCAGCAGCACGGTGACCGGGAAGCGCCGCCGCCACACCAGGGCGACGGCGGCCAGCACCGACAGCAGGGTCTGCCACAGCGGGGCGCCGCGGGCCACCAGGGCGGCGTCCACCAGCGAGTAGAGGGCGGGCAGCAGGAGCATCAGCCAGGGTGCGGTGAGTCCGCCGGGGAGGCGTCGCAGGGGAGGAGCCCCGCTCATGCCCCGTCGCTCGGCTTCGGCCGGACCAGCCCGGCCCGGTGGGCGATGACGGCCGCCTGGACCCGGTTGGCGGCGCCGAGCTTGCCGAGGATCGCGCTGATGTGGTCCTTCACGGTGCCGGTGCCCAGGAACAGCCGGTCGGCGATCTCGGCGTTGGACAGGCCCTCGCCCAGCAGCGCCAGCACGTCCAGCTCGCGGCCGGTCAGGGTGCGGGCCAGGGTCGCCGCCTCGGCGTCCGGGCCGCCGCCGTCCACGTAGCCGCCGATCACGGTGCGGGTCACGGTCGGGGAGAGGATGTTGCCGCCGGCGGCGAGCACCCGGACGGCGTGCACCAGCTGGTCCGGGGCGGTGTCCTTGAGCAGGAAGCCGGCCGCGCCGGCCCGCAGGGCGGTGCCGATGTACTCCTCGGTGTCGAAGGTGGTGAGCATCGCCACGGCCGGCGGGTCGGGCAGGGCCCGGAGCCGGCGGAGCACCGCGATGCCGTCCAGGTCGGGCATCCGGATGTCGAGCAGCACCACGTGCGGACGCAGCCGCCGGACGAACTCCTCGGTCTGCGCGCCCGAGCAGTCGCCGACCACCTCCAGGTCGGGGGCGGAGCCGACGATGAGGCCCAGCCCGGACCGGACCAGGATCTCGTCGTCCACGATCAGCACGCGGGTGGTGGTGATGGTCCCTCCTCGGTTCGGCGGCCGGACAGGGCCGGTCCGCATGACTGGAATCGAGAGTAGGCCCTGACCGGCGGTGACGCCGGGACGGACCTCCCGGGCATACCCCCGCCGAACGGCGGGGGTATGAATCGCCTGCCTGGTTCACGCGATTCTCACCCGCGGTGGGGAACCATGGAATCGGCTGCCGCTCAGTCGGCCTGCCGGCCGAGGTGGGCGTCCATGCCGGGTCGTGTGCGGATGCGACCCACCACCTGATCGTTTGGAATTGAGCTGTGTCGTCCACTGCGAAGCCGGAGCCGTCCACCTCTCCCGCCGGGCCCGGAGCCTCCATGGCGCGCCGGCGCACCCGGGCCGCGGCTGCGACCGTCTGGTACCTGCGGCTGATCGCCCTGCTGAACCTCGTCACCGTGGTGCTGGTGCAGTTCCGGGACCAGGTCGAGACGCACAACGAGGGCGAGTACTTCACCCCCTACCTGATGACCGCGGGCCTGAGCAGCGCGGTGCTCTCGGTCTTCCTGGCGATCGCCATGCGGCGCCGCAAGCGGGCCGCCTGGATCTTCAACATCGCGCTGGCCGGCCTGTTCGCGCTGCTCTACCTGGGCGCCATGGCGCTGCCCGGCGAGGGTTTCAACCGGCATCCGCTGAACTACGTCTCCACCGTGCTGACCTGCGGTTTCGTCCTGGCCCTGCTGGTCGGGCGGAAGGAGTTCACCTCCAAGGGGGACCGCTCCAACCCGAAGACCGCGGCCGCCACCTTCGTGGCCGGCCTGGGCTTCGGCGGGGTGGTCGGCGCCGCGCTGGTGGCGCTGACCAACGACCTGCCCGACGCGGACTTCTGGGACACGTTCCGCTACTCGGTCGGCCGGATGATCACCGTCACGCCGTCCGAGCACCTGCGCTCCGTGATCGACGCGCCGACCTGGGTGAACGCGGTCATCAACGCGATGGGCGCGGTGCTCTTCCTGCTGGTCCTCTACGTGGCCTTCCGCAGCCCGCGCGGCAGCGAGCTGCTCACCGCCGAGGACGAGCAGCGGCTGCGGGCGCTGCTCGACAGGCAGGGCGAGCGGGACTCGCTCGGCTACTTCGCGCTGCGCCGGGACAAGGCGGTGATCTTCTCGCCGAGCGGCAAGGCGGCGGTCACCTACCGGGTGGTCGGCGGCGTCTCGCTGGCCTCCGGCGACCCGATCGGCGACCCGGAGGCCTGGCCGGGCGCGATCGACGCCTGGCTGGCCGAGGCCCGCGAGCACGCCTGGGCGCCGGCCGTCATGGGCGCCTCCGAGGAGGCCGGCGTGATCTACGCCCGGCACGGCCTGGACGCGCTGGAGCTGGGCGACGAGGCGATCGTCGAGCTGGACGAGTTCTCGCTGGACGGCCGGGCGATGCGGGTGGTGCGCCAGGCGTACAACCGGGTCAAGCGGGCCGGGTACACGGTGCGGATCCGCCGGCACGAGGAGATCCCCGAGTGCGAGATGGCCGAGCTGGTGGCCAAGGCCGACCAGTGGCGCGACGGCGCGACCGAGCGCGGCTTCTCGATGGCGCTGGGCCGGCTGGGCGACCCGGGCGACGGCCGCTGCGTGATGCTGGAGTGCCACGACGCCGACGGGGAGCTGAAGGCCCTGCTCAGCTTCGTGCCGTGGGGGGCGGACGGGCTCTCGCTGGACCTCATGCGCCGGGCCCGGGACACCGAGAACGGCCTGATGGAGTTCATGGTCATCGAACTCCTGCAGCGGGCCGGTGAAGTGGATCTCGCCCGGGTCTCGCTGAACTTCGCGATGTTCCGTTCCGTTTTCGAGCGCGGGTCGAAGCTCGGCGCGGGGCCGGTCCTGCGGCTCTGGCGTTCCGTTCTCGGCTTCTTCTCGCGCTGGTGGCAGATCGAATCGCTCTACCGCGCCAACGCCAAGTACCGGCCGATCTGGGAGCCGCGTTATCTGCTGTTCGAGAAGAGCAGCGAGATTCCGCGGATCGGCATCGCCAGTGCCCGGGCCGAGGGCTTCATCACCGCACCGAGCCTGCCCGCGCTGTTCCGTCGCCGGCACCCGGGACCGCCCGCCGACGCGGCGGCCCGGGTGCCGGTGGCGGCACGGGACGGGAAGGGGTGACCCTCCGCCGGGGGGCGGAGGGAACCGGTCGGCCGGATGGGGGGATTCCGGGGTGACTCCTCCCCCCTGAGGATGACGGGGATCCCCACTAATGCCGATGTGGAATCGTTAACCGGCTTCTAATGTGGAGGTAGTCGGAAGGCGCTTGCGCCAACGGGGATTTGGAGAACCGGTTGTGATTCGGAGGACCCACGCGGGGGGCGTGCGAAAGGGGCCGGTGGCTTTTGCCAGAGAGGCCGCTGTCGCCGAGTGGGGAACGCTGTTCGGCACGGTCCGGGAACAGGTCGTGCGCAAGAAGTTCGCGGCCGTTCCGCTGGCCACGGCGGCGACCTGTCTGATCCTGCTGTTCAGCATCGTCCAGCACCTGCCGGGCGGTGAGCACCTCGTCACCCGGATCGGGGTGGTGAAGGCGGCGCTGCCGCTGGAGGTCTCGCTGCTGCGGACGCCGCTGTCGCTGTACGTGCCGGCCCTGGACCTGCCGGTGTGGGGGGCGCTGGCGCAGGTCTTCGTGGTCTTCGGCATCGCCGAGATCGTGCTCGGCCGGCGGCTGACCCTGGTCGTCGCCTACACCTGCACGCTGGCCGGCACGCTGTTCGCCCGGGTCGGCGTGGCGATCGGTCCCGACCACCTCTTCGGGTTCCCGAAGTGGGTCGCGCACGTGCGGGACACCGGGCCGTCGGCCGCGGTGGTGGCGCTGGCGATCTGCATCGCGTTCCGCTGCCGGGCCTGGTTCACCGCCGGGCTGGTGGTGACGCTGATGGTCGGGGAGGCGGTCGTGCTGCCGAACCTGGCCGGGCTGGAGCACGTGGTCGCGGTGATCGGGGCGCTGTTGATCGCGGTCTCGGTGGAGGTGTTCGGGGACTTCTGGCCGCGGGTGCTGGCCGGTGTCGGGGCGGCGGCCGTGGTGGCCACGGCCACCGCCTCGCTGGAGGCGGCGGCCGAGGCCCGCCGCCGGACCCCGGCCGGTGCGGCGGTGCCGTAGCGGAGCGACGGGAGCCGGCGGGGGCGGCGCGGGGGGCCGGGGGGGGGCGGGGGGGGGGGTTTTAAAAA
>NZ_JBHJRC010000134.1:0-21476 GCF_042261735.1 Kitasatospora sp. NPDC056327
CCCGGGGCCCGCGCCGTGCGAAGGCGGTCCCGCGGCGGGTCCGCGCGCGGGGCGGGGGAGGATCAGACGCTCAGCCGGCGCAGGGCCTCCTGGTGGAGCAGGCCGTTGGAGGCCACGGCGTCGGCGCCGCCCGGGCCCGGCACGCCGTCCAGGCCGGTGAAGCGGCCGCCGGCCTCCTCGACGATGACGCAGTTGGCCGCCATGTCCCACAGCGACAGCTCCGGCTCGGCGGCGATGTCGACCGCGCCCTCGGCGACCATCATGTACGACCAGAAGTCGCCGTAGGCCCGGGTGCGCCAGCAGGCCCGGGTGAGGTCGAGGAACGGGTCGAGCCGGCCGCGCTCCTCCCAGCCCGAGAGCGAGGAGTAGGAGAAGGACGCGTCCTCGATCCGGGAGACGCCGGAGACGTGGATCCGGCTCGCCTTGGCGAGGCTGCGGCCCGCGAACGCGCCGAGGTCCTTGGCGGCCCACCAGCGGCGGTTCAGCGCGGGGGCGGAGACCATGCCGACGACGGGGCGCTCGACACCGTCCGGGCCGTCCTCCAGCAGCGCGATCAGGGTGGCCCAGACCGGGACGCCGCGGATGTAGTTCTTGGTGCCGTCGATCGGGTCGATCACCCAGCGGCGCGGGCCCGAGCCCTGCAGGCCGAACTCCTCGCCGAGCACCGCGTCGCGCGGGCGGGCCCGCTGCAGGACGCTGCGCACCAGTTCCTCGGTGGCCTTGTCGGCGTCGCTGACGGGCGTCAGGTCGGGCTTGGTCTCGACCTTGAGGTCGAGCGCCCGGAAACGCTCCAGGGTGACCGAGTCCGCCGAGTCGGCGAGGACGTGGGCGAGTCGGAGGTCGTCGTGGTAGTCGGCCATGCCCGAAACCCTAGCGTCCCCGCCCCGTCAGTGGGCGGACCCGCTCAGCTGGAGGCCGATCACCCCGGCGACGACCAGGGAGATCGAGACCAGCTTGAGCACCGAGCTGGTCTCCTCCAGGAAGAGCATCCCGTAGATCGCGGTGCCGGCCGCGCCGATGCCGGTCCACACCGCGTAGGCGGGGCCGACCGGGAGCGTCTTCAGGGAGAGGGTCAGCAGGCCGAAGCTGCCGAGGGCGAAGACGCAGAAGCTGACGGTCGGCCAGAGCCTGGTGAAACCGTCGCTGAGCTTGAGGTTGATCGCGAAGCCGGTCTCCAGCAGGCCGGCCAGGATCACCAGGGCCCATGCCATCGCGTGCTCTCCCTGTCGGTCGGCGGGATCGGTCGGCGGGCCGGGCCGTGATCCGGCCCGACTTTCCTATGATCACCACGAGCGGGCGCTCCGACACCTCGAACGGGAAAACCGGGCACCGCGGACGGCCCCGGCCGCGTACCGCGAGGGCTCCGGCCGGGCACCGCCGAGGCGGCGCCCCGGGGTCTCAGTCGCCCTCGCGGGCCTCCTTGCTGGCCAGCAGCCGGCGCAGCGAGTAGAGCCGTGCGGGATCGGCGTGCCCGTCGGCGACCCAGGCGTCCAGCGCGCAGTCCGGCTCGTCGTGACTGCAGGCCCGCGGGCACTCGGCGGTGCCCGGCTCCAGGTCGGGGAAGGCGAGGATGACCCGGGACGGGTCGATGTGCGACAGGCCGAAGGAGCGGAAACCCGGGGTGTCGATCACCCAGCCGGTGTCCAGCGCCTTCTTCGAGCCGGGTCTGGCACCGGGCGGCGGCGGCAGCCGCAGCGCCAGCGCGGAGACGGTGGTGTGCCGGCCGCGGCCGGTGACCGCGTTGACGTGCCCGGTGGTCCGCTGCCGCTCCGGGACGAGCGCGTTGACCAGGGTGGTCTTGCCGACGCCGGAGTGGCCGATGAACACCGTGCGCAGGCCCCGCAGGTGCTCCCGGACGGCCTCGGCGCCGGTGGTCCCCAGCTCGTCGCGGCGGGTCACCACGTACTGGATGCCCAGCGGCGCGTAGGACTCCAGCACCGGCGCGGCCGGCGCCAGGTCGGCCTTGGTGAGCACCAGCAGCGGCTCCATGCCCGCGTCGTAGGCGGCGACCAGGCAGCGGTCGATCAGCCGGGGCCGGGGCTCCGGGTCGGCCAGCGCGGTGACGATGGCCAGCTGCTCGGCGTTGGCGACGACGATCCGCTCGTACGGGTCGTCGTCGTCCGCGGTCCGCCGCAGCACCGAGGTGCGCTCCTCGACCCGGACGATCCGGGCCAGCGTGTCGGTGTCCCCGGAGAGGTCGCCGACCAGCGAGACGGTGTCACCGACGACGACGCCCTTGCGGCCCAGCTCGCGGGCCTTCATGGCGAGGACCTCGCGTTCCTGCTTCGTCCCGGGGTCCACCAGGCAGGTCAGCCGGCCGCGGTCGACGGTGAGCACCATCGCCTCGGCGGCGTCCTCGTGCTTGGGCCGGATCCGGGTCCGCGGCCGGGAGCCCCGGCGGGCCGGGCGGTTGCGGATGTCGTCCTCGTCGGCGTCCTTGCCGTAGCGGCGCATGGTCCCAGTCCTCCGCTCAGCCGCCCGCCACCGGTCCGGCGAGCAGTTCGTCCCACATGGCCGGGAAGTCGGGCAGGGTCTTGGCGGTGGTGGCCACGTTCTCCACCTGGACACCCGGCACCGCGAGGCCGATCACCGCGCCGGCGGTGGCCAGCCGGTGGTCCTCGTAGGTGTGGAAGACGCCGCCGGTGAGCCTGCGCGGGCGGATCCGCAGGCCGTCCTCGGTCTCGCTGACGTCACCGCCGAGGCCGTTGATCTCCTTGGCGAGGGCGGCGAGCCGGTCGGTCTCGTGCAGCCGCAGGTGGGCGATGCCGTAGAGGTGGGACTCGGAGTCGGCGAGGGCGGCGACGGCGGCGATCACCGGGGTGAGCTCGCCGACGTCGTGCAGGTCGGCCTCGATGCCGTGGATCCGGCCGGTGCCGGTGAAGCGCAGGCCCTCGTCGGTGAACTCGCAGCCGCCGCCCATCCGGGTGTAGAGGTCGCGCAGCTGGTCGCCGGGCTGGGTGGTGTGGCCGGGCCAGTCGCGCACGGTGACCCGGCCGCCGGTGACCAGGGCGGCGGCGAAGAACGGCGCGGCGTTGGACAGGTCGGGCTCGACGACCAGGTCGCGGCCGAGCAGGGCGCCGGGGGTGACCCGCCAGACGTCCTTCTCGCCGCCGTCCTCGGGGGCGTCGACCTGGACGCCGGCCAGGCGCAGCATGTCGACGGTCATCCGGATGTGCGGGAGGGAGGGGACCGGGCCGCCGACGTGCCGGACCTCGACGCCGTTGTTGTAGCCGGCGCCGGAGAGCAGCAGCGCGGAGACGAACTGGGAGGAGGCGGAGGCGTCGAGTTCGACGGTGCCGCCGTCGAGGGCGCCGCCGCCGTGCACGGTCAGCGGGAAGGTGCCGCGGCCGCCGTCCTCGATCCGGGCGCCGAGCGCGCGCAGGGCGTCGATCACGCCGTGCTGGGGGCGCTCGTGGCTGCGCGGGTCGCCGTCGAAGTGGACCGGGCCGTCGGCGAGGACGGCCAGCGGGGGCAGGAAGCGCATGACGGTGCCGGCGTTGCCGACGTCGACCGAGGCGGGGCCGCGCAGCAGGGGGGCGGGGATGACCCGCCAGGCCTCGCCGCCGCCGGTGCCGCCGGTGTCGTTGTTGACCTGCTCCTCGATGGTGACGCCGAGGGCGCGCAGGCCGTCGGCCATCAGCTGGGAGTCGCGGCTGCGCAGCGGGCGGCGCACCCAGCCGGGGCCGTCGGCGAGGGCCGCCAGCACCAGGGCGCGGTTGGTGACCGACTTGGAGCCGGGGATGGTGACGGTGGCGTCCACGGGGGTGGTCGCGACGGGTGCGGGCCACAGGGTCTCGGTCATGGCGCCAAGTCTAGGGGCCGTACCCGGAACGTCCCGATACCCGCCCGTGGGCCCCGGGCGGGCGCGGGGTCAGCGGGGGGCGAGGAGCCAGGAGGCGGCGAGGGCGAGGGCGGCGAGGGCGGTGACCAGGAAGAGGCCGATCCAGGCGAGGCCGGGGACGCCGGTGAGGCGGGCGAGCTGGTCGGCGTCGGAGTCGTGGGCGCCGCCGCGCCGGCGCTGGGCCTGGAGTTCGAGGACCGGGCGGACGGCGCCGAACAGCAGGAACCAGGTGCCGAGGAAGGCGAAGCCGGCCTGGACCTCCGGGGAGCCGAACCAGGAGACCAGGAAGAAGGCGCCGCCGGCCAGCAGGACGGAGAGGAAGCCGAAGGCGTTGCGGATCCGCACGAGGAGGGCGAGCAGCAGGGCGATGGCGAGCCAGAGCAGCAGGGTGACGCGGCCGGCCGCGAGCAGTGCGGCGCAGCCGAGGCCGAGCAGGGCGGGGGCGGTGTAGCCGGCGGCGGCGGTGAGGACCATGCCGGGGCCGGTGGCGCGGCCGTAGGAGAGGGTGAGGCCGGAGGTGTCGGAGTGCAGCCGGATGCCGGCGAGCCTGCGGCGGGTGGCGAGGGCGGCGAGGCCGTGGCCGCCCTCGTGGGCGATGGTGACGGCGCCCCGGGCGGCGCGCCACAGCGGGCGGACGAGGACGGTGAGCAGGGCGGCGGCGCCGGTGGCGAGGACGAGCCAGCCGGGCGGGTCGGGCTGGGTGCCGGTGACGGCGGTCCACAGTTCGTCGAGGGTCCTGGCGTCCATGGGTCTCCTCCGTCTCGGTCCGGCCGCTGCTCCGGACGGGCAGCCTGTCATGGAGGGGACGGCGGCCCCGGGGCGGGTGGTTCTGGTGCGAGTGCGCACGGGGCGCGAGGGGGCCGTGGCAAGCTGGCGCCATGTGTGGTCGCTTCGCCGCGAGTAGCCGGCCCGAGTCCATCGTCGAGCTGTTCGGCGTGCAGCAGTGGGATCCGGCCGAGACGCTGGACCCGAGCTGGAACGTCGCGCCCACGCAGCACGCCTTCGTGGTGCTGGAGCGGTTGGCGAAGGGCGCGGCCCGTCCGCTGCGGCAGCTGCGGGTGCTGCGCTGGGGGCTGGTGCCGCAGTGGGCGAAGTCGCCGGAGACGGCCGTGAAGATGATCAACGCGCGGTCGGACACGGTGCACGAGAAGCCGTCGTACCGGCAGGCGTTCGCCTCGCGCCGGTGCATCCTGCCGGTGGACGGCTACTACGAGTGGCAGACGCTGCCGGGGGAGCGGGGGAAGCCGAGGAAGAAGCCGTTCTTCGTGTCCCGGGCGGACGGGGCGCCGCTGGCGCTGGCCGGGCTGTACGAGTTCTGGCGCAACCGGGCGGTGCCGTCGGACCACCCGGAGGGCTGGCTGGTGACGTTCACGGTCGTGACCACGGAGGCGGAGGAGCTGCTGGCGCCGATCCACGAGCGGATGCCGCTGTTCCTGGACCCGGGTTCGTTCGACGCGTGGCTGGACCCGTCGCTGGACGACGGCGGGGCGCCGGAGCTGCACCGGCTGCTGATACCGCCGCCGCCGGGCGTGCTGCGGGCCACCCCGGTGTCGCCGGAGGTCGGCAGCATCCGCAACGACCACCCGGGGCTGACCGAGCCCCACACCGAGGTCGAGTACGAGACCACGCTGTTCTGAACCCGCCGTGCCCGGGCCCGTCGCCGCCGGGCCGGTCGCCCCCGGAGCCGCCCGCTCCGGACCCGTCGTAGTCCGCCGCAGAGAGGACCACCACCGCCGTGACCGCCGCGAAGGCCGCCGGGGCCGCCCCCGTGACCCGGGAGCTCGTGCCGACACCCGCCGGGGACGCCCGGATCACCCTGCACGCGGCGGCCGGGCCGCGGGCGGTGCTGGCGCTGGGCCACGGCGCCGGCGGCGGGACCGGGGCGCGGGACCTGGTGGCGCTGGCCGCCGGGCTGCCGCCCCGGGGCGTGTCGGTGGCGCTGGTGGAGCAGCCCTGGCGGGTGGCGGGGAGGAAGGTGGGGCCGGCGCCGGGGACCCTGGACACCGGCTGGACGCCGGTGGCCGCCCGGCTGGCCGGGACGGGGCTGCCGCTGGTGGTGGGCGGGCGCAGCGCGGGGGCGCGGGTGGCCTGCCGGACCGGGGCGTCGACGGGGGCGGTGGGGGTGGTGGCGCTGGCGTTCCCGCTGCACCCGCCGGGCCGGCCGGAGCGGAGCCGGGCGCCGGAGCTGCTCGGCTCGGGGCTGCCGACGCTGGTGGTGCAGGGGGCGGGCGACCCGTTCGGCGGGCCGGCGGAGTTCCCGGAGCTGCCGGCGTCGCACGAGCTGGTGGGGCTGGAGTACGGGAACCACGGGTTCGAGGTGCCGAAGCGGGCGCCGCTGGGTCAGGAGGAGCTGCTGGAGCTGATCGTCACGGCGGTGGGGGACTGGGTGCTGCGGCTGCTGTGAGCCGGGTGCCGGGCGGGCCGCGCGGGGCGGGGGTGCGCGGTCCGGGGCCGTCCGCTCACCCGTCCGGCGGAACTGCGGCGGGGGAACGGGAATGCGTCCGTGACTGCCGTGGTTGAAACCACCGTCAGTTGGTGTCCCCCGTTGGAAGGCAGGGCAGATGGGTTCGATCGCGTGCCCCGAGCGGCCGGAGGAGCGCGAGGCCGCGGCGGCGCTCGCCCCCTCGTGGTCGGACTGGATCGTCGCGGGCGAGAAGCCGGTGGGCCCGATATCCTCGCTTTCGGGACGGCCCGCCGTGGGCCGTGTCCGTCATGCCGAGGAGGTGGGTCCGGTCGTCGGGACCGAGCACGAGGCCGAGCCGGGCCGGGGCCCGGAGGAGAGCCTGCCCGCGGGGGAGGCGCTCACCGGTGAGGAGCTGGCCGAGGCGATCGGTGAGGACACCTACCGGGTGTCGGCGGCGGAGAGCGAGGAGGCCCGGCGGGAGCGCTTCGAGCGCGACGCCCTGGGCTACCTGGACCCGATGTACTCGGCGGCGCTGCGGATGACCCGCAACCCGGCCGACGCGGAGGACCTCCTTCAGGAGGCGTTCGCGAAGGCGTACGCGTCGTTCCACCAGTTCCGCGAGGGCACCAACCTCAAGGCCTGGCTGTACCGCATCCTCACCAACACCTTCATCAACTCGTACCGCAAGAAGCAGCGGGAGCCGCAGCGCACCGCCGCCGAGGAGATCGAGGACTGGCAGCTGGCCCGGGCCGAGTCGCACATGTCGACCGGTCTGCGTTCGGCGGAGACCCAGGCCCTGGACCACCTGCCGGACAGCGATGTGAAGGACGCCCTCCAGGCGATTCCGGAGGAGTTCCGGATCGCGGTGTATCTCGCGGACGTCGAGGGCTTTGCGTACAAGGAGATCGCGGACATCATGGGTACTCCCATCGGTACGGTGATGTCCCGGCTGCACCGCGGCCGCCGTCAGTTGCGCGGCATGCTGGAGGACTACGCCCGTGAGCGCGGGCTGGTCCCGGCCGGCAGCGGGGCAGGGCAGGAAGCGAAGGGCTCGGGCTCATGAGCTGCGGCGATCCGCACGACACCGAGTGTGGCGAGGTCCTCGACCACCTCTACGAATTCCTCGACAACGAGATGGCCGAGGGCGAATGCGTCAAGCTGCGCGTGCACTTCGAGGAGTGCTCGCCCTGCCTGAAGCAGTACGGGCTGGAGCAGGCGATCAAGGCGCTGATCAAGCGTTCCTGCGGCTGCGACGACACCCCGGCCGATCTGCGCGGCAAGGTGCTGGCCAGGATCGACTCGATCCGGGCCGGGCAGCGGCCGGGCGAGCCGCTGGTGGTGGCCGTCGAGACGACGGTCGAGGTGCACGCCGAGCCGGCCGGTGAGCCGGCCGGGCCGGGTCGCGCCGCGGAGGCGGCGGCGGGTACCTGAGGCCCGGGCGGATGCGCCGCCCGGCGTACCGCCGGTGATGTCCGACGGAAGGGCCCCGGGAGCGGATGCTCCCGGGGCCCTTCCGCGTCCGCGTTCGTTCCAGGTTCCTTCCACCCGGATGGGTCCTCACTCGTTCGAGTGAGTTGGCGGTGTGCCAGCAGCGGCATTGCGCGATCATGCGTCCCCGCGCCGGAACAGCGCCCTATTCTCCTGACGGACGCTCACCGCCGCCCGTCCGCCGCTCCTCCGGCACGTGGGCGGCCGGCGGGCCGGGACGGACGGGCCGGGACGTGGGGAGGCCGATATCGCTACCGACAGCGGAGACGAGGACCTGCCGCAGGGCGCCGTGCGCTACCTCGTGGCCGTGCCGGTGGCGGCGCTCTGCTGCCTGCTGCCACTGCTGCCGCTGCCCGCCCCGGTGGCCTGGGCGCACTGGCTGGGCGCTCCGGTGGACTGGCCGAAGGTCGGGCTGCTGGCCTTTCTGCACGGCTGCTGGGAGTCGCTGGCCCAGGGGTTGCCGACCCCGTGCCAGCGGCTGGTCCGCAGGATGCTGGTGCGCCGCCCGCTGTCCGCGCGGACGCCGGCCCGGCCCGGCGTCAACGCCTTCTTCCCGGTGCTGTTCGCGGGGGTGCTGATGCTGCCGCCGGCCGCCGCCGCGCTGGTCGCCGCGCCGGCCGTGCTGATCGGGGCCACCGGGGTGACGGCCCGGGGCCGTCAGGTGTGGAACGGCGCGCAGCTCGCGCTGTCCGCCTTCGCGGCCTCGGCGGTGTTCGACCTGCTGGCGGGCCCGCAGTTGCTGCTGGGCTCCCGGTTCCCCGCCGCGCTGCTGCCCGCGGCCGCCGCGCTGGGCGCGTTCTGCCTGGTCAACGGCGCCCTGGTGGTCGGCATGCGGGTGCTGGCGGAGGGCCGGCGGCCGACCGTGCCGCTGCGCGGGGCGGCGGCCGTGCTCGGTCTTCCGGTGCTGGTGCACGCGGCGGGCGGGCTGATGGTCGCGGTGCTGTGGCAGGGCCCGTACGGCGCCTTCGCGGCGCTGCTGGCCCTGCTGCCGCTGTCGATCTCGGCGTGGGTGTTCGCCCAGGGGCACCGGGAGCGCGACGCCCACCGGGCGACGGTGCGGGCACTGGTGCAGGCGGTGGAGATCAAGGACTCCTACACCCGGGGGCACAGCGAACGGGTGGGCCGGGCCTCGGTGCTGATCGCCGGTCAGCTCGGCATGGAGCCGGAGCGGCTGCGCACCCTGCGGTACGCGGGGATCCTGCACGACGTCGGCAAGATCGGCGTCGCCACCGAGCTGCTTCGCAGAAACGGTCCCCTCACCGAGGCGGAGCGGCGGGCCGTCGAGGTGCATCCGGTGCACGGGTACGAGCTGGTGCGGGGGATCGCGTTCCTCGGCGAGGCGCACCGCGGGATCCTGCACCACCACGAGCGGATGGACGGCCGGGGCTACCCGAGCGGGCTGGTCGGCGAGCAGATTCCCGAGTTCGCCCGGATCATCTCGGTCGCGGACGCCTTCGACTCGATGACCTCCACCCGGTCCTACCGGCGCGGCCGGCCGGTCGCGGAGGCGGTCGCGGAGCTGAAGCGCTGTTCGGGCAGCCAGTTCGACCCGGTGATGGTGCGTGCGCTGGTGGACGCGCTGGCCGTGCACGACTGGCAGCCGGTGCTGCCGACGTCCCCGGACTGCATCAGGGCGGTGCCGGACATTCCGCTCGGGGTTCCCGAACCGGCCCGGGCGGCCCCGCGCGGGGTGCCCGTCCAGGGCGGCGGCACGGTGCCCACGGCCGGCCCGTCGTGAGCGCGCGGCGGGGCCGACGGGGCGTGCGGTGGGGCGCGCGGCCGGGCGCCCCCGGCGCGGAACGGCCGCCGGGCGCTGGTTCCGGCGACCGGCCGCGGGCGCGCGCCGGTGAGGTGTGCGCGGTGCACGGGGCGGCGCTCGCGCTGCTGGCCGCGGCGCTCGGGGCGGTGGCGGTGCGCGGGGTGTACCAGCCGGGGGTGGCGCTGGCGTTCACCGTGCTGATCGCGCTCGGCGAGTGCGTGCGGATCACCCTGCCGGGCGATCGCGAGCAGGCGCCGATCGGGGCGGCGGGGGCACTGGCGTACGCGCTGCTCGGGCCGCTGCGGGGGCTGCCGACCGGGCACGGGGTGCTGCAGGTGGTGGCGGTGACCGGTGCGGGGCTGCTGCTGGCGCTGCTGCCGGAGGCGGTGCGGGCCCGGGCCGGGGCGCCGCCCGGCGGGGCCCGGCGGTCCGGCCCGGCGCCCTGGCGGGAGCGGGCCCGCTGGGACGGCGCGGCGCGCCGGCTGCTCGGGGCGGCGTTCGCGGCGGCCGTGTTCCAGCCGCTCTACAACAGCGGGGTGGTGGACCTGTTCTCCGCGGACGGCCCCGCCTACGGTGCGTTCCTGACCGCGGTGGCGGCGCTGGCCGCGCTGTGCGACGCGGTGCTCGCGGCGCTGCTGCGGCGGGCCCGCAGCGGGCTGCGGTTCCCGGCGGGGCTGGAGGACGAGCTCCGATCGCTGTTCGGGATCGGCTCGGCGATCGCGGCCACCGGCATGCTGGTCAGCCTGGCCGCGGGGGAGGTGGGGCTGTGGGCGCTGCCGCTGTTCTGCGCGCCGCTGCTGCTGGCGCAGGTGTCGTTCCGGCGGGCGGCGGCCGTGCGGGCCACCACCGGGCAGACCATCGCCAGCCTGGCCAAGGCCACCGAGGTGGCCGGGTACACGCCGGCGGGCCACGCCCGCCGGGTCGCCGACACGGCCTGCGCGCTGGGCCGCGAGCTGGGCCTGGGCACCCGGGAGCTGGCCCTGCTGGAGTACGCGGCGCTGATGCACGACGTCGGGCAGCTGTCGCTGGTGGAGCCGGTGCCGGGCGGGGCGACGGCGCTGCTGCCGGACGAGGAGCAGCAGCGGATCGCCCGGCTGGGCAGCGAGGTGATCCGGCGCACGGGAGTGCCGCGGCAGGTGGCCGAGCAGGTCGCCCGGCTGGCGGATCCGTATCCCGGTCCGGACGGCGACGGGCGGCCGGTGCCGCTGGCGGCGCGGATCATCCGGGTGGCGAACGCGCACGACGACCTGCTGACGGCGGCCCGGGGGCGCGGCGTGGGGGAGGCGGTGGGCCGGCTGGAGGTGCTGGAGGTGCTGCGGCTGGGCCGGGGGCGGGTGTACGACGCCCGGGTGGTGGACGCGCTGGTCCGGGTCCGCGGCTGAGCGGCCCGTAAGGGGTTCCCGGCGCGGGGACGGCGGCCGCCGCCCGGGGTTGAGGCGGCGGGCCGGGGCGGGCAGGCTGGGGGAGGGGCCGGAAACGGGCAACCTCGGCGGTGGGGAGCGCGGGCGGCGGCCGTCGTGGTTGGATGCGGTCGTAGCGTGGAAAACCGACCCGGAGCACCGGGCCCGTGACGCGGGAGCGGTCGCGGGACTTGATCGGACGACGACGGCAGGGACGAACGTGAGGATCTTCCACCGGGCACGGCACCGGCCGTCCGCCACCTGGCGGCAGACGACCGACCGGGCTTTCACGTTGATCGGTGACGGCCGGTACGAGGACGCCGGAGCCCTGCTGGTGATGGCGGCGGACCTGGAGCCGTGGCTGTCGGACTCCTGGTTCAACCTGGCGCTGCTGCACAAGTTCCGCCGTGACTGGGAGCAGGCCCGGGCGGCCGGGCTGCGGGCGGTGGCGCTGCTGGACCGCGAGCAGGGCGCCCCGGACTGGTGGAACCTCGGCATCACCGCGACCGCGCTGCAGGACTGGCCGCTGGCCCGCCGCGCCTGGCAGGCGTACGGGCTGAAGCTGCCCGGCGGCCCGGGGGCGCAGGGGGACGGGCCGGTCTCCCTGGACCTCGGCACGACCCCGGTGCGGCTCTCCCCGGACGGCGAGTCCGAGGTGGTCTGGGGCCGCCGGCTGGACCCGGCCCGGATCGAGGTGCTGTCCATCCCGCTGCCGTCGTCGGGCCGCCGCTGGGGCGAGGTGGTGCTGCACGACGGCGCCCCGCACGGCGAGCGGGTGACCGACGGGGTCGCCTACCCGGTGTTCGACGAGATCGAGCTGTGGGCGCCGTCCCCGGTGCCGACGTACGTGGTGCTGCTGCAGGCGGCGACCGAGCCGGACCGGGACGCGCTGGAGCGGCTGGTCGCGGACGCGGGGTACGCGGCGGAGGACTGGACGTCCTCGGTGCGGCTGCTCTGCCGGGCGTGTTCGGAGAGCCGGATGGCCTCGGACGACGGGCACACCGCCCACCACGATCCGCACGACGACGGGGACGCCGCGCACCCGGGCCACCTGAGCCACCTGAGCCCGGGGGCGGGCGGGATGTCCTGGCTGGCCGAGCGCGAGTGCGGGATCGCGGCGCCGGCGCACCTGGTGCGGGTGCTGCTGGACCGCTGGGCCGCCGCGTCGCCGGGAACCCGGGCGTACCGGGATCTCGAAGAGGTCTGCTGAGTCCGCTGAGTACCCTGGTGCGGTACGCGTAGGCCTATGGAAGCGGAAGACATGGCGGAGCAGGACCAGCACGAGCACGACGGGACCCCGAAGGTGGTCGGCGAGGAGCCGGACCTCTCGAAGGGCACGGCGCGCCCGATCACCGTCCACGGCAACCCCGTGCTGCACCGCGAGGTGAAGGACGTGACGGCCTTCGACGACGAGCTGTCCGCGCTGATCGACGACATGTTCCAGTCGATGTACGCGGCGGAGGGCGTGGGCCTGGCCGCCAACCAGATCGGCGTGGACCTGAAGGTCTTCGTCTACGACTGCCCGGACGACGAGGGCGTGCGGCACGTCGGCCACGTGGTCAACCCGGTCCTGGAGGAGTTCCCGAAGGACCGCAAGCGGGTGCTGGACGACGGCAACGAGGGCTGCCTGTCGGTGCCGACCGCCTACGCCGAGCTGCCCCGCCCGGACTACGCGGCGGTGACCGGCCGGGACAAGGACGGCAACCCGATCCGGGTCGAGGGCACCGGCTTCTTCGCCCGCTGCCTGCAGCACGAGACCGACCACCTGTACGGCTTCCTCTACATCGACAAGCTGTCGAAGCGGGACCGCAAGGACGCGCTGCGGCAGATGGCCGAGGGCACCGCGCGCTACGCGACCGTCCCGAACGACTGAGGCCGGGCGCGAGCCCGCGGAGGGCCGGGGAGCAGCCGCTTCCCGGCCCTCCGCCGTGTGCGGGCGGGGCCGGTCGCCCGTGCGTCAGTCAGCCGCGGGCCCGGGCGGTGGAGTCGCGGGCGACCAGCACGGGGGTGAACAGGTAGTCCCGGGCCCGGCCGCCGTGGCCCTCGATCTGCCGCCACAGGGCGTCGGCGACGGCGGCACCCATCTCGTCGATCGGCTGGCGGACGGTGGTGAGCGGCGGGTCGCTGTGGGCGGCGAGGTAGCAGTCGTCGTAGCCGATCACCGAGAGGTCGCCGGGGACGTCGCGGCCGGCCTCGCGGGCGGCCCGGACCACGCCGAGGGCCATCAGGTCGCTGCCGGCGATCACGGCGGTGACGTCCGCGTCGAGCAGTTGGCGGGCGGCGGCGGCGCCGCCCGCGATCGAGTAGGCGGACTCCGCGTACCAGTCGGCGGGGGGCTCCGCGCCGAGCAGTTCGCGCATCGCGCGCCGGTAGCCGTCCAGGCGGTTGAGCGAGGGGCGCAGATACCCCTGGCCGCCGGCCAGGCCGATCCGGCGGTGGCCGAGTTCGCGCAGGTGGGCGACGGCGATCCGGGCGCCGAGCGCCTCGTCGGTGGCGACGGTGGGCACGGCCAGGCCCTCCACGCGGCCGCTGACCAGCACCATCGGGACGCCGCGTTCGTGCAGCAGCCGGTAGAAGCCGTGGTCGGCGTGCGGATTGGCGTGCCGGCCGGAGACCAGGACCAGGCCGGAGACGCCCTTGCGGAGCAGGACGTCGATGTAGCCGAGTTCGGCGGTGCCCTGGCGGGTGGAGGTGCCGACCACGGCGGTGAGGCCGTGCTTGGCGAGCTGCACCTCGATCGCGGAGGCGAGCAGCGGGAAGACCGGATTGTCGAGCTCGGGCACGACGATGCCGATCAGTGCGCTCCGGTGCGGGTCGTAGCCCTGGTCGGGCTGCCAGCCGAGCTCCCGCATGGCCTCGGCGACCCTGACCTTGGTGTCGTCGGAGACGCCCGGCCGGTCGTTGATCACCCGGCTCACCGAGGCGGCGCTGACACCCGCCCGGGCGGCGATGTCGCGCAGTGACGGGCCGCTCAATTGGTCCTCCGGTCTGGTCCGGCCTGCATCTTACAAAGCCCGGCCGGTGGGCCGCGCAACAGGATGAAACGATCTTAGCAACGTATTGCGCAACAGTTTCAACGCCGTTACGGTTCCCTCGTCGGCCCCCGAAAGCGGAATGCCGTCATCCGTTAACCTGTCCACCCGCCCCGAGGAGCCCCATGGACACGGCCAGCAGCCACCGCCTCGCCGCCCGCCACCAGCCGCACCACGACGGGTCCGCGCGGTACGTCGGCGACCTCGCCCCGCGCCTCGGGCAGCACGTCGACCTGCTGGTCCGGGTGCCCGCCGGGGCGGACGTCGAGCGGGTGTTCCTGCGCTCGGTCCCGGACGGCGAACCGCACTTCACGGCCGCCGTCGCCGAGCGCACCGACGACACCGGGGCCACCTGGTGGCGGGCCGTCCTGGAGATGGTCAACCCGGAGATGAACTACCGGTTCTGGCTGCACACCCCGGAGGGCGGACGCTGGCTCACCGCCGCCGGCCTGCACGATCACGACCTGCCCGACGCCACCGACTTCCGCCTCACCACCCACCCCGCCCCGCCCGCCTGGGCCGCCGGGGCGGTGGTCTACCAGGTCTTCCCGGACCGCTACCACCGCTCCGGCGACTCCCCGCTCGCCGCCTGGGCCCGCCCGGCCGCGTGGGACACCCCGCTGCGCACCGGCGACGCCGAGGCCCTCCAGCAGATGTACGGCGGCGACCTCTGGGGCGTGGCGCGCAGGATCGACCACATCCAGCGGCTCGGCGCCACGGTGATCTACCTGACCCCGTTCTTCGAGGGCCGCTCCAACCACCGCTACGACGCCGTCTCCTTCGACCGGGTCGACCCGGCGCTCGGCGGCGACGAGGCCCTGATCGCGCTCGTCACCGAGGCCCACCGGCGCGGCATCAGGGTGATCGGCGACATCACCCTCAACCACTCCGGTGACGGGCACGACTGGTTCCGCACCGCGCGGGCCGACCCGGCGAGCCCCGAGGCGGGCTTCTACTTCCTCGGTGACGGCGGACCGGACGACTACGCGACCTTCCTCGGTGTGCACACCCTGCCGACCTTCGACCACCGCTCGGCCGAACTGCGCCGCCGCCTCTACGAGGGCCCCGACTCGGTGATCGCCAAGTACCTCGGCGCCCCGTACCACCTGGACGGCTGGCGGGTCGACGTGGCGCAGATGGCCGGCCGCCGCGGCGACGTCGAGCTCAACCGCCTGGTCGCCACCACCACCGCGGCCACCGTCCGGGCCGCCAACCCCGACGCCGTGCTGCTCGCCGAGCACCAGCACGACGCCTCGCTCGCCCTCGCCGGCGACGGCTGGCAGGGCACCATGAGCTACGCCGGTTTCACCCGGCCGGTCTGGAGCTGGCTCGTCGAGAAGCACGACCAGAAGGACTTCTGGGCCGTCCCCGGGCCGATCCCCGACTACGACGCCGCCCGGCTGCGCGCCACCATGACCGCGTTCGGCGCCGCACTGCCCTGGCGCGGGCGCGCCCACAACCTGACCCTGCTGGACTCGCACGACACCGCCCGGTTCCGGAGCCTCGCCGGGCCGGAGCGCCAACTCCTCGGTGCGGCGCTGCTGTTCACCCTGCCCGGCATTCCGATGGTGTTCTCCGGCGACGAGGTCGGCGTGCTGGGCGAGGGCCTGGAGGAGGGCCGCAAGCCGTTCCCCTGGGACGAGTCCGCCTGGGACCGGCACACCTGGCAGACCTACCGCGACCTGGTCCGGCTGCGCCGGAGCCACAGCGCCCTGACCGGCGGCGGACTGCGCTGGCTGGTCGCCGAGGGCGACGTCCTGCTGTTCGAGCGGGAGGACGAGCGGGAGCGGATCCTGGTGCAGATCAGCCGGGCCGGACACCCGCCGGTGGCCGGTGAGTGGCACGCCGCCCACCTGCTCGGCGGGCCGCAGCTGGTCCCCGGCCGCGACCTGCCCTGCGAGGGCCCGGCCGTGCACGTCTGGTCGGTGGCCCGGTGAGCGCCGACACCGCGTGGTCCGCCGCGCAGGGCGGCACCGTCCCGGCCGGCCGCACCGCTCCGGTCGGCCGCACCGCCCCGGCCGACCGCACCGCCCCGCGCGGCCGGATCGAGCGGATCCCGGGCTTCCGCTCGGCGTCGCTCGGCAACGAACGGGACCTGCTGGTCCACCTCCCGCCCGGCTACGACGACCGGCCCGGCGTTCGCTACCCGGTGCTCTACCTGCACGACGGCGGCCAGGTCTTCGACCAGGGGCAGCAGCCCACCTGGGCGGTCGACCGGACGCTGGAGGCGCTGTACGCCGAGGGGCTGATACCCGGGCTGATAGCGGTCGCGGTGCCCAACGCCGGCGCCGACCGCGGCGTCGAGTACTCGCACGTCGCCGAGTACTGGCGCACCCCCGGCACCCCGCTCAAGGGCCACCGCTACGAGAGCTTCCTCGCCGAGGAGGTCAAGCCGTTCGTCGACGCCCGCTACCGGACCAGGACCGGCCCGGAGCACACCGCGCTGATGGGCTCCTCGATGGGCGGCCTGGTCACCTACCACATCGCCTTCCGCCGCCCCGAGGTCTTCGGCCTGGCCGCCGTCCTCTCCCCGTTCCTCACCCACGTCGACCCGGACGGACTCGGCGAGCGGGTGGTGCACGAGCGCTACCGGCGGCGCGGGCCGCACCGGATCTGGCTGGACATCGGCGGCCGGGAGGGGCTGATCATGGCCCGGCCCGCCCGCGAACTGGCCGGCCGGCTGGTCGACGAGGCCGGCTACACCTCCGGCGCCGACCTGCTCTACCACGAGGACCCCGCCGCGCCGCACCACGAGAGCGCCTGGGGCCCGCGCGCCCGGCACGCGCTGCTCCACCTGTTCGGCGCGCCCTCGCCGGTGCGCTCGCTCACCGTCGAACCCGAGATCCTGCTCGCGCCCGGCGAGACCTGGAGCGCCGTCAACCCGGTCGCGGTCCGCGCCGACGGCGTCCGGTACACCGCGCTGGAGGCCGGCTACCGGGTCGAGCGCCCCGGGGTGGCGGACGTCTCGCCGCACGGCGGGCTGCTCCCGCTGGCCGCCGGACGGACGGCGGTCACCGTCCGGGCCCACGGGCTCGCCGCGCGCACCGAGGTCGAGGTCGTCCCGGAGCTGCCGGCCCACCCGGTCCTGGAGGTCACCGTGACCGTCCCGCCCGGCACCCCCGACGACGCCCCGGTGATGTTCGGCCCGCTGCCCTGCGCCCCCGCCGGGCCGGGCCGGTTCCGCGGCCGGCTCGCCGTCCCGCGCGGCACCGGCTTCGACGGCGGCATCTCGCGCGGCTGGGGCCTGGACGCCGTCGACGCCGACGGCCGGCGGGTGCTGCACCCGCTGCGGGTCGACCGCGACACCCGGCTCGACCTCACCGTCGACCGCTGGCACCGGCCGGCCGACGGCATCTGACCACTCGCCCCCCCCGGCGATCCCCCGCGGCCCACCCCCGCACCCCTCCCGGACGAAGGAGTCTCGGACCATGCGCCACCGGATCATCAGCCCCCGCAGAACCGCCGCCCTCGGCCTGTTCGCCCTGCTGGTCACGGCCTGCGGCGGCACCTCCCCCTCGGCCGGCCCCGCCCCCGCCGGGGACACCGCCGCCGCGGACGGGCCGATGACCGCCCCGCCGATCGCCGCCGCCGAGGGCGACCTGGTGATCTGGGCCCAGACCCAGCAGGCCGCCGCCCTGCAGCCGCTCGCCGAACGCTTCGGCAAGGAGCACGGCGTCAGGGTCACCGTCGCCCCGCAGTCCGTCAACACCCAGCAGGCCTACGTCACGGCCACCAACGCCGGCAAGGGCCCCGACCTCGTGGTCGGCGCCTCCGACTGGCTCGGCAATCTGGTGCAGAACGGCACGGTCGCCCCCGTCCCGCTGACCGCCCAGCAGAAGGCGCTGTTCCAGCCGGCCGCCCTGGACGCCGTCGCCCAGGGCGGCCGGCAGTACGGCCTGCCGTACGCGACCGAGACCCTGGTGCT
This sequence comes from Kitasatospora sp. NPDC056327, assembly GCF_042261735.1. Classification (NCBI taxonomy): domain Bacteria; kingdom Bacillati; phylum Actinomycetota; class Actinomycetes; order Kitasatosporales; family Streptomycetaceae; genus Kitasatospora; species Kitasatospora sp. NPDC056327. The sequence goes on from NZ_JBHJRC010000134.1 coordinate 17,850, forward strand.
GTTCCGCAACACCGAACTGGCCCCGGCCGCACCCGCCACCTTCGAGGACCTGGCCGGCACCGGCACCGAGGCCGTCCGGGCCGGTCGGGCCGAGGTCCCGCTGGCGCTGCCGGTCGGCCAGCAGGGCAACGCCTACGCCCTGCAGCCGCTGTTCACCTCGGCCGGCGGCTACCTGTTCGGCGCCAAGGCGGACGGCGGCTGGGACACCGCGGACCTCGGCGTCGGCGGGCCGGGCTCGATCGCGGCCGGCGAACTGTTCAAGCAGTACGGGGAGAAGGGCACCGGGCTCCTCAACCGCTCGGTGGACACCAACGCCATCGCGCTGTTCACCGGGCGAAAGTCCCCCTACCTGGTGGCCGGGCCGTGGGCGCTCGGGCAGGTCAAGCAGGCCGGGCTGCCGTACGCGATCTCCCCGGTGCCCGGCTGGGCCGGAAAGGGGCCGGCCCGCCCCTTCGTCGGCGTGCAGGCGTTCTACCTCTCCGCGAAGGCGCGGAACCAGCCGCTGGCCCAGGAGTTCCTGCTGCGCGCGATCGGCTCGGAGGAGGGCCAGCTGGCGCTCCACCAGGCCTCCCCGGAGCCGCCCGCACTGACCTCGGCCCTGGCCAGGGTCACCGCCGCGGACCCGGACATGGGCGCCTTCGCCGAGGCCGGCGCGGCCGGACAGCCGCTGCCGACGATCCCCGCCATGAACGCGATCTGGGGCCCGCTCGGCCAGGCCGAGGCGAGCATCGTGGCCGGCGCCGACCCCGCCGAGACGATGCGCCGGGCCGGCGAGGCCATCCGCGCCGCCCTCGGCACCGCGCACTGAGACCCGGCGCCCCGCGCCCCGCCCGGACGGACCAGGGACCCACCCCATGACCTCCCCCACCCTTCAGGACAGCAGGCGCCCGGCCCTCCCCGCCCCCGGCGCCCCCCGCCGCCCGCCCCGCCGGGCCGGCGCCCTGACCGCGCAGTTGGCGAGGACCGCCGTGCTGGCCGCCACCGCGGCCCTCGCCCTCTTCGCCGCGCCGAGGCTCTACGGCGAGGGCCACTGGGCCGGCCTCGGCGTCCTCGCCGCGGGGACCGGCGCGGTCTTCTGGACCTACCTCTCGCCGCGCCGCCCCGCCGCCAAGTACCTGCTGCCGGCCACCGTGCTCTTCCTGGCCTTCGTCGTCTACCCCGTGCTCCACATCGTCGCGGTCGCCTTCACCGACTACGGCGACGGACACCTGCTGACCAAGGAGGAGGCGGTCCGCAGCCTGGTCGAGAACTCCGTGGAACCCGTCCCCGACGGCACCTCGTACACGCTCACCGTCGCCACCGGGACGTCCGGCGGCCCGCTCGTCCTGCTGCTCACCGACCCGGCGACCGGCCGGACCGAGGCCGGCACCGCCCGCGGCCTGGCCCCCGCCCCGGCCGGGACGGTCACCGCGTCCGACGGCCGGGTGACCGCCGCGCCGGGCCTGCGGATCCTCACCCCCGGCCAGGTCAACGGCCGTGCCCGGGAGCTGAAGGAGCTGCGGGTCCCGGTGGACGGCGGCTTCGTGGTCGGCCAGGGACTCTCCTCGGCCACCACCGTCCGGCCCGCCCTGGTGCGCGACGACCGGGCCGACACCCTCACCGACGGCCGCACCGGCACCGTGTACCGCGCCGCGGACGGCCGGTTCACCGCGGACGACGGCTCCGGCCGGACCCTGCCCACCGGCTGGCACCGCACCGTCGGCTTCGCCAACTTCACCGCCGTGCTCACCAGCCCCGCCGTCCGCGGCCCCTTCCTCGGCGTCCTCGCCTGGACCTTCGGCTTCGCCGCGCTCTCCACCGGGGCCTCCTTCGCGCTCGGCCTCGGCCTCGCCTTCACCCTGAACCACCCGAGGCTGCGCGGGCAGCGGGCCTACCGTTCGCTGCTGCTGCTGCCGTACGCGATGCCCGCGTTCATCGGGATCCTGATCTGGCAGAGCATGTACAACCGGGACTTCGGGCTGCTCAACCAGCTGCTGAACACCCGGATCGACTGGCTCGGCGACGCCTGGAGCGCGCGCTTCGCGGTCGTCCTGACCAGCCTGTGGCTCGGCTTCCCCAACATGCTGCTGATCTGCACCGGGGTCCTGCAGTCGATGCCCGCCGAGCTGAACGAGTCCGCGCGGATCGACGGCGCCGGGCCGTGGACGGCCTTCCGGGCGGTCACCCTGCCGTTGCTGCTGGTGGCCGCCTCACCGGTGCTGATCTCCTCCTTCGCCTTCAACTTCAACAACTTCAACGCCGTCCAGCTGCTCACCGGCGGAGGCCCGTTCGAGGGCGCGGGCGGCACCGCCGGCGCCACGGACATCCTGATCAGCTACACCTACCGGGTGGCCTTCGGCGGGCAGGGCGCCCAGTACGGCTTCGCCGCCGCCCTGTCGATCTTCATCTTCCTGCTGGTCGGCCTGATCACCCTGGTGGGCTTCCGCCGCACCCGGGCCCTGGAGGAACTGAACGCATGACCACCACCGCCCGATGGCTGCGCCGCTTCGGCTGGCGGCACCTGGTCGCCCTCCTCGCGGTCTGCTTCGCGCTGTTCCCGCTGCTGTTCGTGCTCTCCGCCGCGCTCAACCCGCTCGGCACCCTGCAGTCCTCCACGCTGCTGCCCGAGCACGCCTCCCTCGCCAACTTCACCGCGCTGTTCACCGACGAGCAGTACCCGTTCGGGCGCTGGCTGGCGAACACGGCGCTGATCTGCGGCAGCTTCGCCGTCCTCAACGTGCTGCTCGGCGTCTGCTCGGCGTACGCGTTCTCCCGGTTCCGCTTCCGGGGCCGGCGGGTGGGGCTGCTCACCGTCCTGCTGGCGCAGATGTTCCCGCAGTTCCTCGCGGTCGTCTCGCTCTACCTGCTGTTCGCCGGGATCGGCGACGTGCTGCCGGCGATCGGCCTGGACACCCCCTGGGGACTGCTGCTCGTCTACCTGGGCGGGGCGATGGGTGTGAACACCTGGCTGATGAAGGGGTACCTGGACACCATCCCGAAGGAGATCGACGAGGCCGCCCGGATGGACGGGGCCGGGCACGCGCAGATCTTCTTCCGGATCATCCTGCCGCTGGCGGCGCCGATGCTGGTGGTGGTCGGGATCCTCTCGCTGACCACCGCGCTCAACGACGTCGTCCTGGCCGGGATCTTCCTGACCTCCAACGAGTCCAGGACGGTGGCGGTCGGCCTCTACGGCATCATCTCGGGCCAGCAGGACCAGAACTACGGCCTCTTCGCGGCCGGGGCACTGGTGACCTCGCTGCCGGTGATCGTGGTCTACCAGTTCCTCCAGCGCCACCTCGCCCAGGGACTCACCGCCGGCTCGGTCAAGGGCTGACCCGGAGGCGGGCCCGCCGGGGTCGGCCGACGGCGGGGATCGATCGGCCCGCCGGCCCGACTTGCCCCGTACCGGCCCCGTGCCCGGCCCGTCCGCGGGCCGGCCGCCACGTACCGGACGACGGACGGCCGGCGGGGCTGCACCTCCTGCGGTTCCACCTGGAGCCGGGGCATCGAGGAGGGCCGGCGGCATGCCGATCCGTGCGGAGTGCCGCGTCGCCGGGGCGGCCGTCGAGGACCCGGACCGGGGTGGAGCGCGGTCGGCTGTTGAGCGGTTGAACTTCCTTGTGGTGCCCCGCACGGCCGCGGCCG
>NZ_JBHJRC010000135.1:0-21349 GCF_042261735.1 Kitasatospora sp. NPDC056327
TGTTCTTTTGCGGGGGGGGTGGTTTTTTTTTAACCCCCCCCCCGCGGGGGGGGGGGGGGCCGCCCCGCCCGCCGCCGGGTCATGACCGCGGGTCGGCTCCTCGGCCTACCGCCGCAGGCCGCGGTCCAGCGCGGCGATCAGCGAGCCCTGGGCGTCGTCCCCGTCCAGGGACCAGACCATCACCCCGCCGAGACCGTTCCGCTGGGTGTAGCGGGCCTTCTGGGTGGCGGTGGCCGGGTTGTCGTACGTCCAGAACTCGGTGCCGTCGTACTTCCAGGCCGCGCCGTACTCGCGGTCGGTGTGCACGGCGCCCGGCAGGTCCTTGATGGCCTTGTAGGGCAGCTGGCCGCCGCCGCGCGGGGACATGCCGGTGGCGGGCTGGTAGAGGCCGTTCCTCGGCCCGGCGGGCACTCCCGTCCAGCCGTAGCCCCACGACGGGACCCCGAGCACCGCCTTGCGGGGCGGCAGGCCGCCGGCCAGGTAGTGCCGGACCACCCGGTCCGCGCTGTAGCTGCTGCCGGGGCCGGAGGGGTCGGCCGGGTCCGTGTACAGGTTGGCCTGGTGGTTGGTCGGACCCTGCGGCTCCCAGGAGCCGTGCATGGTGTAAGTCATCAGGTTCAGGTAGTCCACGTGACGGGCGACCTTCCTCAGCTCCAGCCGGTCCGCCACGTCGGTGTTGGCGGCGACGGCGGCCGTCAGCAGGCGGCGCCCGCGCCCGCCGTCGCCCAGCGCGTCCAGCTGCCGCCGGAACTCGGCCAGCAGCAGGGTGAAGTTGCGGCCGTCCTCCGGGCGCACCGAGTTGTCCGGCAGACCGTCGCCGCCCGGGTGCTCCCAGTCGAGGTCGATGCCGTCGAAGACGCCCGCGCCGCTGCCCGGGCCGCCCTCCGGCGAGCCCAGCTGCGGCAGGTTGCCCTTGATGTAGAGGTCGACGCAGGAGGCCACGAACTTCTTGCGGGCGGCGTCGGTGGCGGCCACGTCCGAGAAGTACTTGGACCAGCCCCAGCCGCCGATCGAGATGACGGCCTTCAGGTGGGGGTTCTTCGCCTTCAGCTTCCGCAGCTGGTTGAAGCTGCCCTTCAGCGGCTGGTCCTCGGCGTCGGCGACGCCGTCCACCGCGTCGGCCGCCCCGATCGGGCGCTGGTAGTCGGCCCAGGCGTCGGCCTGGTCGGCGAGGTTGTCCTCGAAGCAGGTGCCCTCGGGGGAGATGTTGCCGAAGGCGTAGTTGATCACGGTCAGCTTCGCCGCCTGGCCCGAGTCCTGGACCTTCTTGGCGGAGAAGCCGCTGTAGGCACTCCACGCGGTGAAGTAGGCCACCCGGTGGCCGGGCAGCCGGTGGCGGTCGCCGTCATCGGCGTGAGCGGTCGCGGGGGCCGCGACGAGCGAGGCGAGCAGAGCCGTCGCCAGGAACGCGGAGGTGCGTCTGAACATACTGGTGGCCTTGTCTGAGTGGGGTCAGATGGTCTGTACCAATCGTGAGAAGAGATCTAGTCCATACCGGGGGCGGGCACAAGAGGGCTGGATCATGCGAAGTGGCCTGACGAACAGCAGAACTGTCGGAGCATCAGCCGACCGGGGATGCGCTCGTACGGCCCTGCGCAGACGGCCTGCACGCCGCGCAGTGCTGCGTCCTCGGCGGCCCGGTCGCGGGGACGGACCCGCGCCGTGCTCCGTGCGGCGGGCGCCGAGCCCGCCGGGACGACCGGCGGGGTACCGGCCCCCGAGGGTTCGGCGAGGCGTCGCACTCGGACGGGACGACGCGGGGCGCGACGGCGCGGGGCGGGACGGGCGGTCCGGGTCGGCGTGGGCGGAGCGGGGCGGAGACTGATCCGCACGCGCGCAGGAAGTCGGCGGGTCCGACTTCCTGCGCGCGGGTGGCCGCTGGAAGGGCCCGGGGCCCGGGGCCCGGGGTCGGAGGTCGGCGGTCAGGGATGCGGCGGCGCGTCGGTGGGGTGGTAGGCGGGATGGGTGTGGACGGGGGCCCGGTCCGGGGCGGCGAGGGCGCCGGCGAGGATGAGGCCCAAGCCGACGAGGTGGAAGGGGATGGTTGCCACCGAGACGATGCTGATCGCCAGCACGGGGTCGTCCCCGAAGAAGTTCGTGCCGCCGAGGGCCACCCCCACGGTGAAGACCAGGGGGCCCGGCGCCATGACGAGGCAGCCGATCATCGCCAGCCGGGCGTTGCGGCCGCGCCGGCGGAGGAACGTGCCCGCCACCACCGCACCGACCACGGGGGTGAGGACGGACAGCGCGGTGCTGGCGAGGCTGACGATTCCGAGAGTCTGAGTGTCGGTCACGGTGCTCCACGGTTGACGAGGAAGACGGAGACGGTCAGGGACGGTCGGGGACCGTAGCGGACCACGCAGGAGCGGGCCGCGCGGTTCCCGCCGGCGGGACACCGGGGAGGGACGTCCCGGAACGTTCACCTCGGAGAGTCCCGTCGACGGCCGGCCCGGTAGCGACCGGCGTCTGATTCCTTCGGGGGCGATGTACCTCCCGAGAAGGAGAGCGACGGTCCCGGCGTCCGCCGCCGGAGCGACCGCGAACACGACCTCGCGCCGATCGAACGGGCCCGGCCGGCCTTCTACGCTCGAAGCCGATCACCATTCCTCACCACCGGTGACCGGCGACGACGCGCCGGACGCACCGGCCGTGGACCCACAGACCGGGAACGATGACCACCTACCGCTACACCCTCGCCGAACTCCGCGGGCAGCTGCGCCGGTTCCTGCTCAGCGGAGCCGCGATCGCGCTCGGCGTCGCCTTCCTCATCGCCTCCGTGAGCGGCAGCGGCGCCCTCGTGGACTCGTTCGGCCAGACCGCCGCGGCCGAGGTCGGGCCCGGCGACGTCCAGATCACCCGCCCGGTCACCCGGGGCGGTGTGGACGCCGCCACCGCCGACCGGGTCCGCCGGGTGCCCGGGGTCGCCGCGATCGCGCCGCGCCTCACCGGCCGCGGCGGACTGCTGACCAGCGACGGACGCCCGCTCGACGAGGGTGCGGTGATCAGCTCGGTCGCCGCCGACCCGGGCCTGCGCTGGCAGTTGCTCGCCTCCGGGCGGTGGCCCGCCGGGCCCGGCGAGGTGGTGCTCGACGCCGGCACCGCGGAGCGGCTCGGCGTCCACCCCGGCGCGGAGGTCCGGCTCACCGGGGCCGACGGCACCCCCGCCACCGCCCGGCTGACCGGCACGCTGGACGGCCGCGGGGCGCCCAGCCTCGCCGGACACCCCGTCATCGGGGTCCCGGAGAGCGCGGTCGGCCGGTACACGCCCGGCGCCGTGGCCGCGCAGCTCGACGTCAGGCTCGCCCCCGACGCCTCCCGGCCCCGCACCGCCGAAGCCCTGCGGGTCGCGCTCCGCGACGGCGGCACGGGCAGCGGCGAGACCGGCGGCGGCAACGCGGGCAGCGGCGGTGCCGACGGAACCGAGGTGCGCACCCGGGAGGCCTCCGTCGAGGCCGCCACCCGAGGCAGTGGCGCCATGTACGGCATGGTGCTGGTCGCCGCGCTCTCCTTCGTCCTGATCGCGCTCGCGGTCGCCCGGATGGTCGTCGGCAACACCTTCTCCGTCCTGCTCGCCCAGCGCACCCGCCAGCTGGCGCTGCTGCGCTGCGTCGGCGCCGACCGCGGTCAGGTCCGCCGGCTGATCCGCCGTCAGGGCCTGTTGCTCGGCGCGGGCGCCTCCGTCGCCGGGGTGCTCCTCGGCATCGGGGTCTGCGCGGCCGGCCAGGCCGCGGCGGCGGTCGCCGACCTGGGACCGGTGCACCTCTCGTTCGCGCCCTCGCCGCTGGTCTGCGCCCTCGCCGCCCTGTTCGGCGTGCTGCTCACCCTGCTCGCGGTGCGCGGCCCGGCGAAGGCCGCCTCCGCCGTCCCGCCGATCGCCGCACTCGGCGGCGCCGGCCACGGCGCGCCGGTGGGCACCGTCGCCCGGGTCCGCGCCACGGTGTGGTCCGCGGTCCTGCTGGTGGCCGGCGGGGCCCTGGTCGTCCTGGGCGCGTTCGCCGCGCCGCCGCTCTCCCTGCTCGCCGTCACCGTCGGCTCGATCGCGAGCTTCTTCGGCGTCCTGCGGCTCGCCCACCGGCTGCTGCCCGCCGGCGTCGCGCTGCTGGGCGCCCCGGCCCGCCGCCTCGGCGGCACCGCGGGCCGGCTCGCCACCCAGCAGTTGCGCCTCAACCCGCTGCGCACCGGCGCCACCGGGTCCGCCCTGCTGCTCGGGGTCACCGTGATGGTCGGCGCGGTCACCACCCTGGAGATCACCTCCAACTCGCTGGTGCCGGCCGTCTCCGCCCACCAGCCCGGCGTGTTCTCGGTGACGAGCGCCGCAGACGGGGGCGTGCCCGCCGAAGCGCTCACGGCGCTCACCGGGGAGCGCACGCTCAGCGTCACGCCGGTCCGTTCGGCCAGCGTCCGGGTGGACGGCCGTGACACCCTCGTCGCCGCCGTGGACCCGGCCCGGCTCAAGCCCACCACCGACGACCTCGACCGGGCCCGCGCCCTCACCGACGGCACCGCGCTCGGCGGCCTCGTCGACGGCGGCCCGACCGTCACGGTGACCGCCCCGGCAGCCACCACCGCGGCGCCCGCTCCTGCCGGCACCACCGCTCCCCCGGCCCCCGCCGCCACCGTCCTGCGCATCGAACCCGGCCGCAGCGCGCTGCCGTTCGTCCTGGAGAGCGACGCCGCCCTGCTGGTCACCCCGGCCACCCTCGACCGGATCGCCCCGGGCGCGCCCGCCACCACGGTCTGGGTCGACCCCGCCTCCGGAACCGACCGCCCCGCCGCCCGCCGGGCCCTCGACCGCGCCCTCGCCGCCCACCCCCGGCTCACCGTCACCGACGCCGGCGCCCGGGCCGAGAGCCTGCGCTCGATGCTCGACCGGATGATGCTGATCTCGATGGCCCTCCTCGGATTCTCCGTCGTGATCGCCGGCCTCGGCGTCGCCGCCACCCTCGTCCTCAGCATCAGCGAACGCGCCCGCGAGATCGGCATGCTGCGCGCCATCGGGATGTCCCGCACCCAACTGCGCCGGATGCTCACCCTGGAGGCCCTGCTGCTCTCCCTCGCCGCGGCACTGCTCGGCACCTCCCTCGGCATCGGCTACGGCTGGGCCGCCGCCCGTTCGGTGACCGCCACCGTCGGCACGACGGGTGGCCCGCCGGTGCTCCTGGTCCTCGCCGCGCTGGGCCTGACCGTCCTCACCGGCCTCGCCGCCGCCGTGCTGCCGGCGCGCCGCGTCGGCAGGATGACCGCGGTCGCCGCCATGCGCAGCACGTAACGGGCGGGGGTCGGTCGGGGCGGTCGACGGCCCACCGCGACTCCTCGCCCCGCTGCGACTCCTCGCCCGGCTGCGGACGTGGAGCCGCCGCCGCGGAGGCGGCGGAAACAGCGACGCCCGCCACCACACCGCCAGGCCGGGCCGGGGCGGCGGGCAAGGCCGGCGGGCAGGCGGGCAGGCGGGGTAGACGGGGTAGACGGGCGGGAAGCACTCCGCACAGCCACCCGGTCCACACCAACCACCCCGGTATTCCGACCAGTTGTTTCTCCCCTGTCGGTGGTCGGTGATTTCATACGGGCCATGTATGACGATCTGTCCACGACCGCCCCGGCTCCGCGCCCCGAGGGCGTACCGGCCGAAGCCGAGTACATCGAAGCGTGGGACCTGCTCCAGGACGGCCCGCCGTGCCCCGCGTGGGGCGCCGGCGCGCGGGCCGGCGGCAGGCCGACCGGCCGGTGGCGGCTGTGGCGGCCCGACGGGAGCCCGTTGGAGGAGAGCGAGTGGCTGGACGGCACACGCCGGGGAACGCTGCTGCGCTACCGCCCGGACGGCACCCTCGCCGTCCGCGCCGAGCACCACGACGTACCCTCCGCCGCAACGGCCGGCGACCGCACCGAACGCCCCGCCCGCGCCCCGTTCTCCGCCGTGGCCTACCACCGCGGCGGCCGCGAGGTCGCCGTGTTCCCCAACGGTCAGGCCAAGCCGAGCCCGCTGATCGAGGCGGCCCGCGAGGGCGACGGCGCGTCGGTCGAACTGTTCCTCGCCGCCGGTCTGGGTGCCTCCCCGGGCGCCGCACGGCACGCCGCCTACGCGGGCCTGCCGGATCTGGCGCTGCGACTGCTGCGCCGGGACGCCGCAGGACCAACAGACCCGGCAGACCCAACAGACCTGGCAGGCCCGGCAGGCCCGGGAGACGGTCCCGGACGGGCCCGCGGGGCCGACCTGACCGAGGTGCGCGTCCCGCCCGCCGTACCGTCGGAGCGCGTGACCGACGGTGCCGTGTGGGTGGCGGGCCTGCTCGCGTACGTCGCCGGCGACCTCGACGAGGCGACCGGCGCGGCGACCGGGACGTGGCTGCGGTTCGACCAGGCGTGGCACACCACCACCGCCGCGGACGGGCCGAGCTACCACGCACCCGACAGCGTCTACCACGGCTACGCGGAGACCGACTTCACCGACGGCAGGCCGACGGAGCTCCGGACGTACCTCGGCTCCGGCACGCTCTACCGGGTCGATCGCTACCGGCCCGACGGCGGGCTGCTGGCGGAGCGCAGGTACGAGCGCGGCGTGCTCGACCGGGAGTGCGAGTGGCCGGCCGACGGCAGCGCGGTCCACCGGCGCTTCCACGGCAACGGAGCCGTCCGCGCCGAACGCACCGAACGCGACGGCGATCTCGTCGCCGAGCAGTGGTTCGACGCCGAAGGCACCCGGCTCGCCGAGGTCGCCCCCACCGGCGACGTCGGCGAGGAGGAGCCGGTCGAACGGTGGCGCTCGCTCGACCCGGACGGCGCGGTCGTCGCGGAGGGCCACGTCGAGAGCGGACGCCGCGGCGGGCCGGTCGGGCCCTGGCGGCTGTTCGACTCCGCGGGCACCGAGCTGGGGACCGTGTCGTTCACGGGGCTCGACCTCGCCCGCAACGAGTCCCTCGGTACGACGGCCCACACCCTGTACGCCTGGCGTTCGGCCCCGGAGCCCGCCGAACTCGACAGGTCCGGGGCGGTCGACTGGGAGCGGCTGGGGACGTTCTTCGGGCGTCCGGACACGGTGCCGTTCCTGCTCAAGGGGCTGACCGTCCCGCAGGCGTTCCCCCTGGCCCTGGCGCAGTTGTCGGAGATGCTGCTGCACCAGCACACCATCGCGGGGGCGACCGGGCCCGCGTTCCGGTTCCTGACCTCGCTGGCCGGCCGTCCCGGCGACAACGGCGCCCGGGCCGGCCTGCTGCAGCTGATGGCCGCCGTCGCGACCCGCGACGGGGACCTCGACGCCACCCAGCGGCTCAGGAGCATCATGGCCGACCTGCCCGCAGACGCCGGCGACCCCGGGCTGCACTTCGCCCACCACGGCGTCGAGTCCGCCTACCACGAGGTCTACGCCGCCCTCACCGCTGCCGTACCGACCTGGACCGGGCTGGCCGCCGACCCGGAGCCCGGGATCCGGCGCCGGGCCGTCGTCCTGCTCGCCGCGGCACCGGGCGAGGCGGCGGCACGGGCCCTGGGCGAGCGCCTCGCCGCCGAGCCCGCACCGCAGATCCGCGGGGAGATCCTGCTCGCTCTGGCGCTCCACGGGACCCCCTCGGAAGCGGAAGGGGAACGGAGTGCGGATGCGGACGCGGACGCGGACGCCGAGCCCGACACCCGGCGGGCGCTGGAGCGGCACCTGACCGACGACGACCCACTGCTGCGCTTCTGCGCCGCCCTGAGCTGGGTGCGCCGGGGGCACTCCCCCGCCGACCCGGCCGCCCGGATCCTCGTCGAGGTACTCCGGGGCGACCTGGACCCGTCCGGCTACGACGGCCTCTACCTCGGTTCGGGCGACCGGTCCACCGACACGGTGACCGCCCTGGCCCTCCTCCCCACCGACCGGGCGGAACCCCTGCTGGACGAACTGTGCGCCACCCTGGACGAGGTCAGCGCCGTCGACGCCGTCCTCGTCGCCAACGCCCTGCTCGACATCGTCTTCCCGACGGAGGCCTACGACGACGCCGAACCGCTCACCGACGCCCAGCGCACCGTGATCCGCGCCATCGCCGACAGCACCGGGGCCTGGGTGTTCAGGGCCGACCTGCGCGAGGTGCTGCGCTTCAACGGCCTGCCGTGCGACGCCGACCGGCTGCGGACACTCGCCGACGCCGCCCCGGCCGAGCCCGCCGTGACACCGTAGCCACCGGGCACCGACCACTGGGCTTCCTGCCGGGCGTGGCGGCCGACCTGGTCGGGCTCGCCCGCCTCGCGGCCCGGCAGGACCGCCGGGAGGACGCCGCCGCGCTCCTCGCCGGGGCCACCGAACTCGCCGGGGCGGCCGGGGCCCACGGCATCCTGCGGCAGGTCACCGGTGCCCGCAACGAGCTGGCGCTCCCCTGAGCGTCCCGCTCCCGAACCCCCGCTCCCGAACCCCCGTCCCGCGTCGCCCTCCGGTCGGCGCCGACTCCTGTCGGACTCCCCCGGCACCCCCGGGGCCGTCAGGGCGCGTCCGGAGCCGCCGGGGGCGGAGCGGCGGAGATCCCCAGGTCCCTGCGCATGGTGACCCGGAGCCGCGCGAGGTGGGTCCAGCAGGTCTCGATGGCGCCGACGGCGGTGGCGAGGCTCTCGTCCCGGTCCGTCGGACCGACGGGGCCCGCCTGGCCGGCGCTGCCGTGGGCGAGGCGTTTCAGGATGCCGTACACGGTGCTCAGGCTGCGGTTGGCCCGGGTGACCTCGGCGAGCACCCGGTCCGGGACGGCCATCTGGGCCTCCGCGTAGCAGTTCCGGTACTCGACGCGCAGCGCCTCCATCGTGGCCAGCTCGGGACCGGCGGTGGCCGGGTCGCGGCGCAGCGCGTGCATGGCGTCGTTGAGCGCGCTGAGGAACTGGCGCGCGGCGATGTTGTACGCCGTGTAGCCGGCGCGGCGTTCGGCGAGGTCGACGGTGCGGCGCTGCTCCGCCGCCTCCTCCCGCCGGAGCCGATCGGTCAGTTCGCGCTCCTCGCGGCGGAGGGCGTCGCTCCGGCGCTGCGTCAGCAGGGCGGAGGCGAGCGTGCCGGCCACGCCGACGACGGCGACCAGCAGTGCGGTGAGGCTCGTGATGTCCATCAACATCCTCGGTCGGGGCGGTTCGGTGGCTCCGGTGGCGCGTGGCGCGGTCGCCCTCGCTCCGGTGGCGCTTGTTCGGGTGGGTCCCTGTTCGGGTGGTCGTTGTTCGGGTGGTCGTTGTTCGGGCGGTCGTTGTTCGGGCGGTCGTTGTTCGGGTGCCGATTCTCCCGGTGGCGCTCGCCACCCCGTCGGTCACCCCCGGCGCAGGCCCTCGCCGTCCGGCGAGGCGGGCACCGGTCGGCCCCCGCGGAGCCACGGCCGGCCCGCCGGCCGCTCCGATGTCAGTTCCGTTCGCTTTCCGCCAGTTGTCGTTGTGTCAGTTGCCCTGGTGGACGAAGGCCGCCCACACGTCGAGGGCGTCCGGGGTGTGCCGGGCCAGGGCGACGAGTTCCGGCGGCGTGCCGGCCGGCAGCCGGCGGTCCGGGTCCAGGGCCCACAGCTGGGTGTTGCGCAACGCGTCGGCGGGCGGGTCCCCGGCGGCGAGGCAGCCGTGGAAGACGTACATCAGCACGCACACCATCTCGTCCACCACCTCCCACCGCGAGCCGACGACCCCCGTCGCCCCGGCCGCGAGGAAGGCGCTGGAGAGGGTCAGCGCCTCGTCGGGGTCTCCCGCGGTGTGGTCGCTGACGCAGGCGTCGAGGACCACCAGCCCGCCCGGCGATCCCGCCGGGCGGCCCTGGGCCTGGCGCAGGATGTCGCCGACCGGCAGCCGGCCGGCCGGGTCGCCGGCGCGCGGATCGGGCGCGAGGCCCAGGTGGGCGTCCAGCGGCGACGCTCCGGACGGCAGCGCGTGACAGGCCAGGTGGAGGACGGACGCCCCGGGCCGTCCGGGGGCGGGCAGCGCGGCCAGCACCTCGGCCGGAGTGCCCGCGCCCGCCGCGTCCTCGACGTAACCGAGCAGCGTGCCGTGCGGGTAGTAGTCGGCGTGCAGGTACTCGGCCTCGGCCTCGGCGAACATCAGTTCCCGGGTGGGGTCGCCGACGATCACCGGCCGCTCGGCGAGCGGCAGCCTGGGCCGCCGGACCACCTCGCAGAACTGCCGCGCCGACGCCGCGTAGGAGATCACCGCCCGTTCCACGGCCCGGACGGGCCGGCCACCGCTGCGCAGTCCGCTGTCGACCAGCGCCGCGTGCCAGGGCACGGCGCTCAGCTCGCCGAACGGCACCAGTACCAGCCGGGGCGGACCGGCGGACGTGCGGCGGGCCGCCTGCCGCAGGGCGGGGTGGCGCAGCAGCGGGCGCATCACGGTGGGGCCGGCCCAGTCGCAGAGTTCGGCGAGGGCGGCCTGCCAGCGGCGGCGGGCGGCGACCCGCTCCGGGTGACGGGGCGGCAGGGTCCCCAGGGTGGCCTGTCGGTAGAGGTGCGCCTGCCGGTAGGAGGTCAGCGGGCCGTGCCCACCGAGCGCTTCGGAGCTGACGAGGGTGAGCGGCAGCAGGTGGACGGCGCCGCTCACCGCGCCGTCCGCCGTGTCCTCCGCCCCGTCGTGCTGCGGGACGGCGGTGATCAGCAGTGCCTGGGCGCTGCGGTCGGCCCCCGGCGGCAGCAGGTAGACCAGGGCGTCCGCGCCGGCCGCGGCCAGGCTCCGGGCGATCTCCTCGACCGGGGGCGAGGCCACCAGCGGCGCCCCGACCGGGGAGGCGGCGAGGGCCGTGAGCGCGCGGCGGCGCAGGTCGTCCGGCATGGGGACGTCGGCGCCGCCGGGCAGGGTGGCGAGCAGGGTGCCGGGCAGCGCGAGCGGCGTGTCGAAGCCGGCCGCCGCGGCGGCCCCGTGCGTGCCCGGCTCACCGCCCGCCGACCAGGCGTCGGCGAGGTCGGGGTGTCCGGCGGAGCGCAGCAGGTCCGGGACGTCGGTGGTGGCGGTGGAGGCGTGCAGGACCAGACCCCGGCCCAGCTCCAGCGCCTCGACGGCGGAGCGCAGGTACGGCTCCGCGCCGGGACCGTCCGGTTCGTCGGGGAAGTCCGGAGCACCGAGGCCGTTCGGGTCGTCCGGGTGAGCGGGGACCTCGGGACCACCCGGGCCCTTCGGGTCGTCCCGGCTGCCGCGACCGCCCCGGCCATCCGGCTGTTCCATGCCGTCCCGGCCGTCCCGACCGCCCCGGGCACCTCGACCGGCCCGCCCCCGCGGACGTCCGGCGGGGTCCGGTGCCTCCCCCGCTTCCGCTTCCGCCGCCTCTTCGGCGTCGGTGAGGTACCAGTGCGCGAGGCGCAGCGCGTCGGCCGCGCTCTGCCGGGCCATCGCGAGCGCCGGAGCCGCCGCGGCCTGCAGCAGCGTGGCGGCGGCCATCTCCCGCAGCGCGGCCCGTCCGTACCCGCGCCCGGCCCGCCGGTCGCCCGGTCCGAGCCGGGCGCGGTGGACCGTCGCGAGGAGGCCGCTCACCCCGGCCAGCACCCGGGTGGGCGTCAGGTGCCGGAGCCGTTCGCGGACGGCGCCGGCCGTCGCCAGCGCGTCGGCGGCGTCGGCCGGCCGGCGTGCGTGCTGGTAGCGCCGCAGCAGCAGGTGGGCCCGCTGGATCCGGGCGCGGGAGCCCTCCAGCCCGGCCGGGTCGGCGCCGGCGAGGAAGTCGTCGAGGTACGCCAGGGCGACACCGGCGGTGTGCTCGGAGAACGGCGGTCCCTCGGCGACCAGCACCAGCGCGCCCGCGGCCCGCATGGTCAGCAAGGCCTTGTGCAGGTGCCCGGCCGGGGTCCGGGCCGCCGCCTCCGTCATCAGCCGCACGGGCTCCGCCAGCAGCTCCGGCGCGTCCCGGGCCGCCGGGGCAGCGTGGACGAACATCACCGCGCCCAGGTCGCCGAGGGCCATCAGCCGCATCGGGTCGTCCTCGGCCATCGCCTCGACCAGCGGCCGCAACGCGGTCACCACCCGGCCGGTCCGCGCCCGGTCACCGAGCGCCATGGCCTCCTGGAACTCCAGCAGCAGCCGGTTCCGTTCGTGGACCGGCCGCTGGGCCGCGAGGATTCGTGCCGTGCCGGTGTGCCCGTCCTCCGGCAGGAAGGCCAGGACCTCGTCGAGGTAGCGCCGGGAGGCCTCCAGGTCCTGGTGGTCGCCGCCCGCGAGGTAGCGCTGGTAGAGGCTGACCGCCAGGTTCTCCAGGTAGACCACCCGGTTGAGGTCGTCGGACGCCGCCCGCCGGAACGCGGCGCGCTGGTGGCGGATCGCCTCGTCGAGGTCGCCGACGGTGTTGGTGAGCGCGAACCGCTTGCTGAGCGCGGCGGCCATCGAGCCGTGCAGGTCCCCCTCCGCCTGCCGGGTGCCCGGGGACGTCGCGCGGGCGTCGTCCAGCAGACCGATCACCTGCTCCAGCCCGTCCCGGTCGGTGGAGTACACGTCCCTGGCGATGGAGGCGTCCGCGAGGTGGTTGAGCACCTCCGCGCGCGAGACGCCGTGTTCCTCCGCCGCCATGGTCCCGGCGGCCCGGGTGAGGTGGTGCACGGCCTCCGCCACGGGGTAGTTCGCGGGCTCGTGCCGGGAGAGCGCGTGGATCAGGGAGCCGAGCACGGCGTGCGAGGCGGGTCGAACCGAGTGGTCCTGCGCCATGCCGGCGAGGCTTTCGCGCAGCACCTCCGCCGCCTCGCGGGCCTCGTCGGTGGCGGCGTACCGGTCGTACAGGCCCAGCCGGACGAGGGTGTTGCCGAGCCACCAGCGCGCGGTGCCGCCGTCCGGGTGGTCGGGCGGGAGGAGGCGGCGCAGGTCGCGCAGGCGGGCCAGCCGGTGGGCGGCGTCCCCGGGGCGGACGGCGTCGCCGCCCCGGGACCAGTAGAGCTCGACCAGGTGGAGGGCGGCGTGCAGCCGGTGGGGGGAGTCGGGGGCGGTGCCGGCCGCGACCGCCTCCAGGTGGGCGATCGCGCGGTCGGCGCGCGCCGCCTTCTCATCCTCGCCCTCGCCCTCGTCCTCCCCTTCGCCGGCGCCTTCACCGTTGCCGTTGCCGTTGCCGCCCGGGGGCTCCAGCAGCAGCCGTGCGAGGCGCTCGCGGACCTCCAGTTCGAGCGGTTCGGCGAGGTCGGCGGGCCCCGGCTCGACGTCCGGCCCCGGCCGGTGCGGCGCGCCGTCGGGCCCGCGCCACGGTGCCGCGCCGAGGCGGTCCAGGACGCCCTCAAGCACCGCCTCGGCGGACGCGCGGTCGCCGGGCCGGCCGACGCGGTCGGCACGGCCGGCTCGGTCGGCTCGGTCGGCCAGGGCGCAGCCGAGCGTGGCGAGGAGGCCGGGATCCTGCTCCTCGTACCCGGCCCGTTCCCCCTCGGGTGGATCGTCCCCGGTCGGTGTCGCCCGCCAGGGGCCGGGCGGCACCGGGACGGGGCAGGCGAGCCGCAGGGCCTCGACCGCCCGGTCGAGGTCGTCCGGGCGGGCAGCCGGGTCGGTGACGCCGGCGGTCGCACCGTCCTCGAAGCGCGCGTGCAGCAGCAGGCCGAGCCGAGCCGCCACGGCCGGCCGTTCCGCCGCGTCCGGGCCGAAGGTCGCCATCGTGAACGCCAACAGCTCGACGGCGTCGGCCCGTTCGGCCAGCACACCGGCGCGGATCGCGTCGTCCTCGGTGAACTCCGGCTGCTCCAGGGCCCGCCAGTAGCGGACGGAGAGCGTCACGCCCAGCAGGAACCGCACCTCCGCGAGCAGTTCGGCGAGCAGTTCCGGCGCCACCGCCGGACCGGCGTCCTCCAGCAGGGTGCGCGCCGCGGCGAACGCGGTGAGCGCCCCGGACAGCGCGAGTCCGGCCCGCCGCGGATCGGGGGCCGCGTCGTGCTCGTCCAGCAACCGCCGCCCCCGCGCGACCAGTGCCCCGGCCTCGTCCCGCACCGCCACCGGGTCTCCCTCCCCCACGGCCGCCCCTTGCCCCGCCCGGGGCAGACAACCGCACCGCCCGCCGGGCGTCAAACCCCCTCACCGCCCAACGGTACCGACCGCCCGGCCGCACCCCGCCGAAGACCCCGGGCGCCCACCACCCCGCGCCGTCACCGTGCGGGGGCGAACCCCGGAGGTGCCCCGAGGGCTGCCCCGGCCACGGGCCGGGCCGATGACTTCCTCCGTTTTCGAGAGCGGGGACGTCGCCGGCCCCTGGGACAACACGGCCCCGATTCACAGCGTTAAGCAATATCGATGCGATATCGTCCGGCGCGGCGCGGCACGTCCAATACTCTCAAGTTTTCAGGGCGGGGAAAGGAACAAGAATTCCTTCCGCCCGATGAACGACCACCAGAACGCCCCGACCTGCACCATCGCTTGCTCCTGGGGATCAGGCCAAAGAGCAACCCTTGATGCTTCGAGGCCCGGAGGGATGGCGTTCCGAGCCTCTCACCCGCACCAAATATGCGCACAGACCTGCGCGTTTGATGGAGCGTCACACCGGAAGGTACTCTCACCGGAAGCGAGTGCGGACCACCCCCTGCCAGGAGTGGCCCGCATTTCCTCGCTGCCCCTTGGAAAGAGCCGGAAGAGGTTCCATCATGACACATCAGCGCCGTCCCCTCCCGTCCGCCGGAGGCGGCGACCGCCCCGTCACATGGCGGGACATCGCGGTCCACGGCCACGGGCTGCTCACGACCGCGTCCCTGCACCTCCAGGTCGGCTGGCCGACCCGGACCGCCGCCGCCGTCGGCCTGACCGGCCCGGTCCTGTGGGAGCTGCTGCGCCGCCGACGCTGACGGCGCGGAAGCCGGCAGCGGAAACAGGCAACCGGATCGGCCCCCTCGCCCCCGGCCTCCCCCCGGACAGCCGGGGGCGAGGTGCCGCTCGGATCAGGACCGGCGCTTCGATCAGCGGCACCCGGGCGGCGGGGCCGGGGCGGGAGGGCGGGCGGTCCGGCTACGAGGGGGCGTCCTGGCGCTCCTCGGGCGTCGGAACGAGGTTGGGCAGGGTGCCGAGCAGGCCTGCGAGGGCCAGGTGGTCGTGGAAGTCCCGGCTGTGCACGACGAGGCCGTCGCGCACGCGCAGCACCTGGATGTTGGCGGCCGTGATCTCCCGCCCGGTGGTGCGGTGGCGGACCAGGTAGTCCCACTCGGCGACGACCACCTCGGGGTCGTCGGTGCCGCGCACCACGACGTTGCGGGCGGCCAGTTCGAGCGGCGAGTGCTCGCCGACGGCGAGGAACCGTTCGCGCAGGGCCGCCCGCCCCTCGATGCGGCGCGGTCCGAGCGGCTCGAACACCGCCTCCACCACGGCGCCCTCGGCGTAGAGCGCGTCGAGTTCCGCGAACCGCCGGCCGGTGATGCCGTCGAGCAGTGCGTGGAAAACCTCGCGCGGCGAGCGCGTTTCGGACATGATCAACCCCCAGCACGACACGTCGCCAGAACCGGACCAGCGACTCCGCTTCAGAAGATACGGACTCACCGATCCGGTTGTCCAGGGGTCGGCGACTCGTCGTTCCGGCCTGCGGAGCAAGGGAGTTGAGAGACATGAGCGGCATTCGGGAACGCCCGCTGCGGGCGGACGCCGCCCGCAACCGGGCCAGGCTGCTGGAGGCCGCCACCGAGGTGTTCACCACCCGGGGCGTCGGGGTGCCGACCGAGGAGATCGCGCGTGCCGCCGGAGTCGGGGTGGGCACGCTGTTCCGGCACTTCCCCAGCAAGGAGGCCCTGTTGGAGGCGGTGATGGTCCGTCGGCTGGAGAGCGTCGCGGCCCGGGCGGAGCAGGTGGCCGCCGCGTCCGAGCCCGCCGGGGCCCTGTTCGACTGCTTCCGGCTGATCGTCGAACAGTCCGCGGGCAAGAGCGCCTTCACCCAGGCCCTCGCGGCGGCCGGCGTGGACGTCCACGCCTCGCTGCGCGGGCCCTCGGCGGCGATCCGCGAACTGCTGGCCGGCCTCCTGGAACGGGCGCAGCAGGCCGGGGTGGTCCGGTCGGAGCTGACGCTGCCCGAACTGCTCGCCCTGCTGGTCGGCGCCGGTGCCGCCGTGGAGCAGCTCGGCCCGGACCCGGCCGGGCGGGAGCGCGTGTTCGAGGTGTTCCTCACCGGTCTGCGTCCGCGCTGACGCCGGGCCGGCGGGGCGCCCGGTCGGCCGGACCGCAGGCCGGACGGGCGGGCGCGAGGGCCGAACGGGCGGGCGGGCGCGAGGGCCGAACGGGCGGGCGGGCGCGAGGGCCGAACGGCGGGTGCGGCTGCGCCCGTTCAGGGGATTCCCCCCGCGTTGCTCCGGACGGGCGTTCGCCCCCGGTGGCAGCGTCGCTGCCGGTGGACGGGCCGTGCGCCCGGGCGGGCCCCGGTCGTCCGGGCACACCGCCCCGCGGCCGTCGCCGATCCCGATGGCGCGTCCGACCGACAGGTGGTAGAGCTGCATGTCCCGCACCCGCAGACCGACCCGCGGCACCCACGACAGACCTCCCGGACGCGTGGGACGTGCAGGACGTTCGCGGCGCACGGGACGTCCGTTCGCCCGCCCCCTGGCCGCCCTGCTCGCCGCGCTCGCCGTCGTCCTCGGGGCGGCGCCCGCGCTCGCCTACGAGGCGCCGAGCGGCCCGGGGACGGGCACGCCCGGGTTCGGCGGCTCCCGGAACATCCCGTTCCCCTCGGGGATGTCGGTCCGGGCGGCGGTCTCCGGCAACATCGAGGTGCAGAGCGGCCTCACCCTGAGCTCCATCGGGAACCCGGCCGCCTCCCACTACCAGCCCGAGGTGGACCCGGCCAGGGCCTACGCGATCCAGGTGCGGACGCTGCCGCTGCAGAACTGCCCGGCCGACTCCGTCTGCCCGGCGGGCACGGTGACCGTCACCTTCAAGCACCCCGTGCGCGACCCGGTGCTCAACCTCGCCGGTCTGGGCGCCGGGGTCAACGGCGCCGGCCTCACCTCCGGCACCTTCTCCCAGCTGACCCTCACCGGCTCCGACCGGCCCGTCGAGGTCGGCCGCGCCGACCCGGGCGCCACCCTGCTGGTCGCCGGGCGCACGATCCGGCCCCGCAGCGGCGCCGCGCAGGCGAACTGCCAGGACGCCAACACCTCGCTGCGGGCGGGCTGCGGCAGCGTGCCACTGCTGGGCACGGTCACCTCGCTGACCTTCTCCGTCGACTTCGTCACCCAGGCCGTCGCGGTGCCGCCGAACGCCGAGACCAACGGCCGCGACGACTGGGCGCTCTCCGCCCTCGTCCAGAACGACTGCTCCAACGCGCCCGCCTCCTACGGCAGCGCCTCCCACGTCATCGGCGACCTGACGCTCGGCCCGGACGCCACCGAGGACCTGCCCGGCACCGCGATCACCCGGGCCTGCCGGGTGGACGGCGACGAGAACGACCTGAACCCCGCCTTCGGCACCCTCACCGCCGGCACGGCCGGGCGGCCGTACTCGCTGACCGTCCCGGTGTCGGGTGCCGGGACGGCGGCCCGCGCGGCGGCGTGGATCGACTTCGACCGCGACGGCACCTTCTCCGCGGCGGAGCTGGCCACCGTGACGGTGCCGCCCGGCGGGACCTCCGCGACCTTCACCTGGACGGTACCGCCCGGGGTGGTGCCCGGGCCGACGTGGAGCCGCTTCCGGCTGGGCTTCGACCAGGCGCAGGTGGACTCCCCGACCGGCATGGCCGACTCCGGCGAGGTCGAGGACTGGCCGCTGACCATCGCCCCGGCGCCCTCGCTGACCCTGACCAAGGCGGCCGACCCGGTGGCCGTCGGCCGGGCCGGCGACCGGATCGTCTACACCTACACCGTCACCAACAGCGGCACCTTCCCGATCACCGACCCGGTGGTCGACGAGACCTCGTTCTCCGGTACCGGCACGGCCCCGCGGCCCGTCTGCCCGGCCGACACCCTCGCCCCGGGCGCCTCGACGACCTGCACCGCGGCGTACGACGCGACCCAGGCCGACGTGGACGCCGGGCGGATCGACAACACCGCCGTGGCCACCGGCACCCCGCCGCCGGGCATGAACCCACCGGTCTCGCCCGAGGCCTCCGCCACCGTCACCGCGGCGGCCCGACCGGACCTCGGCCTGCGCAAGACGGCGGCCGAGACCGGGCCGCTCCAGGTCGGCCAGGTGCTGCACTACTCCTTCGAGGTCACCAACACCGGCAACGTCACCCTCACCGGCGTCACCGTCGACGAGACCGCGTTCACCGGCAGCGGCACCGTGTCGCCGGTCGTCTGCCCGCCCGGAGCCGCCTCGCTCGCCCCGGGTGCGGTGATCACCTGCACCGCCGGGTACACCGTCACCCAGGCCGACGTGAACGGCGGCTCGGTCGAGAACACCGCCACCGCGACCGGCACTCCGCCCGGCGGCGGCCGGACCGTGTCCGACCCGTCGTCCACCGCCGTGCCGTTCGTCCCCCGGCCCTCGCTGGACGTCGACAAGCGGGCGGACCGGCAGCGGCTGACCGTCGGCGAGACCCTCACCTACACCTACGAGGTGACCAACACCGGCAACGTCACCCTCACCGGGATCACCGTCACCGAGGGCGCGTTCACCGGATCAGCGCCGCTGCCCCCGGTCACCTGCCCGAACGCGCCGGTCACGCTGGAGCCCGGCCGCTCGGTCGGCTGCACCGCGGCCTACGTCGTCACCCAGGCCGACGTGGACGCCGGGCGGATCGACAACGCCGCCACCGCCACCGGCACCCCGCCCGGCGGCACCCCCGTCACCTCTCCCCCGGGCACCACCACCGTCACCGCGGACCGCGAACCGGCAATGACGGTGGTCAAGTCCGCGGACCGGGAGCGGCTCGTCGCCGGGGAGAGCGTCACCTACACCTACACGGTCACCAACACCGGCAACGTCACGCTCACCGCCGTCGCCGTCGCCGAGACCGAGTGGACCGGCTCCGGACCGGCGCCGCGGGCCGACTGTCCGGCCGGTCCGCTGGCCCCCGGCGCCTCCGTCACCTGCACCGCCCGCTACACCGTCACCCAGCAGGACGCGGACCGCGGCACCCTGCGCAACTCGGCGACCGCCACCGGCGTCCCGCCCGGCGGCGGCACCCCCGTCACCAGCCCGCCGTCCTCGGTGGTCCTGCCGCACGAGTCACGGCCGGCGCTCGGCCTGCAGAAGAGGGCCGACCCCTCGGTCGTCCGCGCGGCCGGCGAGCAGGTGGTCTACACCTTCCTCGTCACCAACACCGGCAACGTCACCCTCACCGACGTGACGGTGACCGAGACCGCGTTCACCGGCGGCGGCGAGGCACCGGAGATCGGCTGCCCCGACGATCCGCTGCCCCCGGGCGCCGTGGTCGCCTGCACCGCGCACTACGCCGTCACCCAGGCGGACGTGGACGCGGGGACCGTCCGCAACGCCGCCACCGCCACCGCCGCCCCGCCGCCCGGGCTGGGCCGGCCGGTCTCCCCCGAGGTCTCGGCCACCGTCACGGCGCCGCCGCGCCCCCATCTGACGCTGCGCAAGACGGCCGCCGGGACCGGGCCCCTCCAGGCCGGCCAGGTGCTGCACTACTCCTTCGAGCTCACCAACAACGGCAATGTGACACTGGCCCCGGTGCGGGTCGACGAGGGCGTGTTCACCGGCAGCGGCACCCTCTCGCCGGTCGTCTGCCCGGACGGCGCCGCCTCGCTCGCCCCGGGCGCGGTGATCACCTGCACCGCCGAGTACACCGTGACCCAGACCGACGTGAACGGCGGCCTGGTCGAGAACACCGCGACCGCCACCGGCACCCCGCCCGGCGGCGGCACACCCGTCACCTCTCCCCCCGGCGCCGTCACGGTGCCGTTCGTGCCCCGGCCGTCGCTGGTGGTCGAGAAGAGCGCCGACCGGCAGCACCTGGTCGCCGGGGAGACCGTCACCTACTCCTACCTGGTGACCAACACCGGCAACACCACCCTCACCGGGATCACCGTCACCGAGGGCGCGTTCAGCGGCTCCGGGCGGCTCTCCGCCGTCTCCTGTCCCGACGGCGCCGTCTCGCTGGACCCCGGACGCGTCGTCACCTGCACGGCGACCTACGTCGTCACCCAGGCCGACGTGGACGCCGGGCGGATCGACAACGCCGCCACCGCCGGCGGCACCCCGCCCGGCGGCACACCCGTCACCTCTCCCCCGGGCGGCACCAGCGTCACCACCGAGCCGAGGCCCGCGCTGACCGTCGTCAAGTCCGCGGACCGGGAGCGGCTGGTCGTCGGGCAGACCGTCACCTACACGTACGCGGTGACCAACACCGGCAATGTGACGCTCACCGGCATCACCGTCGACGAGACCGCGTGGACGGGTTCCGGGCCGGCGCCGCGGGTGGGCTGCCCGGAGGCGGCGGGCTCGCTCGCCCCCGGCGCCCAGGTGCTCTGCACGGCGACGTACGTGGTCACCCAGGCCGACGCCGACCGCGGGACCGTCCGCAACACCGCGACCGCCACCGGCACTCCGCCCGGCCGCGGCACCCCCGTCACCAGCCCGCCGTCGACCGCGACCGTGCCGCACGAGTCGCGGCCGGCCCTCGTCCTGGAGAAGACGGCCGCCCCGGCGAGCGTCGGCCGGGCCGGCGAGCAGGTCGTCTACACCTACACGATCACCAACACGGGCAACGTGACGCTCACCGGGGTGGGGGTGACCGAGACCGCCTTCACGGGCACCGGCGGGCGCGCGCCGGTCGTCTGCCGTCCGGCCGACGAGGACGGCCTCCGGCCGGGGCAGCAACTGCTCTGCAGCACCGCCTACGTGGTCACCCAGGCGGACGTGGACGCGGGCGCGTTCCGCAACACGGCCGTCGCGACCGGCACCCCGCCCGGCGGCGGGAGCGTCACCAGCCCGCCCTCGACCGCCGACGTCACCGGCGTGCCGGCGCCCGGGCTGAGCCTCGTCAAGAGCGCCGACCGCGCCTCGGCGGCGGTGGGCGAGGACGTCACCTACGCGTTCACGCTCACCAACACCGGCAACGTCACCCTCACCGGGGTCACCGTCACCGAGAGCGCGTTCAACGGTTCCGGGGCGCTCTCCCCGGTCTCCTGCCCGGCCGGCAGCCTCGGCGTCGGCGAACGGCTCGTCTGCACCGCCGGCTACCGGGTCACCTCCGGGGACGCCGCGCGCGGCGCCCTGGACAACACGGCCACCGCGGCCGGCACGCCCCCGGGCGGTGGCCGGCCCGCCACCGCGCCGCCGTCCACGGCCACCGTGACCGTCCGGCCCGGCCCCCTGCCCGCTCCGCCGTCCGCCCCCGGCGTCCTGCCCCACACCGGCGCCACCGCCCTCGGCACCGCGGCCGCGGGCACCGCCTCCCTCCTCGCCGGCGGCAGCCTGACCCTCCTCACCGCCCGCCGGCGACGCCGCCGGCCGTAGGCGCCGGCCCTGGGCGCCGACCCTCCCCCGGCATCACCGAGGCCTCCACGGCGGGGCGCGGCGGGGCACACGGCGGGGGGCCCCCCCCCCCCCCGGGGGGCCCCCC
>NZ_JBHJRC010000136.1:0-21057 GCF_042261735.1 Kitasatospora sp. NPDC056327
GCCCGCGGCCGTTCCATCGCCCCCTGCGTGGCGGCTCCGCCACCCAGGGGGCGACCGCTCACCCCCGGGAGGGCTCCCGGTCCGGCCGCGGCTCCGGCACCAGCCGCGGGACGAGCCGGACGTAGACGACCATGCCGAGCACCTCCACCAGCGTCTGGGCGACCACGACGGAGGCGGCGAGCGCGAGCGAGTCCGGGAGCGCGAGGGCCAGCGGCAGGACCACCAGCGAGTTGCGGGTCCCACCGGTGAAGACGACCGCACGCGCCGCACCCGTACCGAGGCGGAACAGCCGGGCGACGGCCCGGCCCGCGAAGGCCATCACCAGCAGGAACAGCACGTAGAAGGGGACCACGGCGGCGACGTCGCCGAGCCCGGAGCCGAGCTTCGGCACCTGGGAGGCCACCACGGTCAGCAGGGTCGCGGCCATCAGCGGCACCATCGTGGTCGTCGCGGCGCCGGAGACCCGCCGCCCCGCCGGGCGCCGGGCCGCCCACGCCTGGAGCAGCCAGGCCAGGGCGAGCGGGGTGACGATCAGTGTGAGGAAGGCCTCGACGAACGGGCCCGGCTCGACGGCGTCGGCCAGCTCCGGTCCCATGAACAGGTAGAGGAAGAGCGGCAGCAGCAGCATCTGCGCCACCAGCAGGAGCGGGGTCGCGGCGAGCAGGCGGCGACTCGAACCGCCGGCCAGGCCGGAGAAGACGATCACGTAGTCCACGCAGGGGCAGAGCAGCACCAGCAACACCCCGACGCGCACGGCCTGTTCGTCCGGCAGGAAGGCGAACATCGCGGCCACGACGAGCGGGACGACGACGAAGTCGACCGTCAGCGCGGCGGACAGGAAGCGGGTGTCGCGCAGCGAGCGCAGCAGTTCGGCGGCGGGGACCTGGAGGAAGGTGACGAACAGCAGGGCGCCGAGCACCGGGTTGATCACGTGCTCCAGACCCGGCCCCGCACCAGGGGCAAGCCACGCCAGAAGTCCGCCAGCCGCCATCGCGGCGAGGTAGATCACCACCTGGTGGTGTTCCATCCGCTCGACGAGGCCCGGACCCGGACCCGGACCGGGCGCCGGACCCGGTGCCGGTCCTGCGCCCGGACCGGCACCGCCGCCCTGCGGCTCCCGCGGTTCCCGCTGTGACACCTCGACTGCTCCTCGCGCCCGCACCGGGCCGCCCGGGCGGCGGCCCCGCCACCCATCCTCGCAGCCCGGACGGGCCGCCCCGGCCCAGGACGGCCGAGGAGCCGGGGCGGTCAGGAGACGACGACCGTGACCTTCCAGCGGGCGACGAACGGCGGGCAGACGGTGCGCGGGTCCGGCACGCAGCGGCCGACGGCGGTGATGTCGCTCGTGCCCGCCGACGAGGCGGTGAAGGTGGCGTGGGAGTCGCCGTTCGGATCGGCGCCGGCGGCGGTCTGCGCGAGCACGGCGGCCGTGGCGGCGGCGGGCGCGTACCAGTGCCAGGTCACCGTGTGGTCCCGCAGGGCGGCGAGGTCGACCTGCACGGTGTCGCCGACGGAGGCGTGCACGGTGGTGCCGCCGGCCGCGTCGGTGACGTGCACGGTGGCGAGGGGCACGGCGGCCGGGGGCACGGCGGCCGGGGCCGCCGTGGCGGCGGGCGCGAGGCCGAGGGCCAGGGCCAGCGCGGCGGCGGGGGCGGCGAGCAGTCTCAGCGCGGTCATCGGTTCTCCCGGGGCTCAGTGGGGGTCGGGCGCTCGGAACCTCCCGTCTACCGGCCCCAACCGCCCCGGGCAATGCCCCCGGCCCCGACCGCTCCCGAGCTGCGCCGAACGCACGGTCCGCACGACCGCCGTTCGCCGTAGTCCGTCCGCTCGACAGGTCCCGCCACCTCCCCGCAGCCCGGTCGCCCGCCACGGGGGCCGGTGCCCGTCAGTCGCTCTCGGGGCAGGACGCCTTGCGCCGCTTGTCGAACTCCTTGGCGGTGAGCAGCTTGTAGTCCCAGTCCCAGCCGCCGGCCGCCCACGTGCCGGCGGGAAGGCTCCGCAGGACGTCCCCGGGGACGGTGACCGCCAGCGGGCGTTCGCGGACGACCTCCACGGTGTAGCGGCGGTCGGCGAGGATCTCGCCCGGCGGCTGGCCGTTCGCCGTCCACCCGGGCGGCAGGCCGCCGAGGTCGACCGTCTCCAGCGCCTCCTGGGCGGACCGGCCCTCGCGGGGGTGCACCTCCAGCTTCTGCGAACCGGGGAAGACCTTCACCCGCACGGCGCGCAGCCGCTCGTCGTGGCACAGGCCGGTGCGGACGACCAGCCGCCCGGCCTCCAGGCGCACGGCGATCAGCTGCTCCGGCCGCGGCCCGGGCTCGCCGCAGCCGGCCGCCGTCAGCGCCACGGTCACCATCGCCATGACACCGGCCACCACCGCGCCCCGCCACCGTGCCACCACGGCCCCCTCCCGACTGCCTGTTGCCGCCTACGAGCATGCCAAGTCGGACAACGCGGGAGCGGACCGGGGGGTTCACGAGGGCATCGACCCCACACCGGAACGCGCACGGGAAGTCGGCCCGGCCGACTTCCCGTGCCGGCGTGACACGTCCGGGTGAACAGCGCGCGGGATGCCGGGCGTCCCCGGGAGGCGGCCCGGGCCGGAATGTCGGCTACGGTCTGCTGAACCGGTCGAACCGGCGCGCCCGTGGAGCGGTTCGGGTGCGCACCCCGGCCGGCCGTGGTCCGTTCCACCCGAAATGGAGACCGATGTCCGAGATAGTCGCCGACGAACCACGCGGGAAGCAGGAACCGCCGGCCCCGGCCGGGGCCGACCCGACGGTGCTCGCCCTGGCCGGGGTGACGGCGGTGTCGACCGCGCTGCTGGTCCGGTTCCTGCTGCTGAAGTACGAGTCGGCGGACTGGTACTACTTCCTCGGCCCGTGGTACCGGTACATCTCGGACAACGGCGGCTTCGGCGCGCTCGGGGACACCGCCTTCTCGGACTACAACGTCCCCTACCTCTACTTCATGGCCGCGCTCACCTACCTGCCGGTCCCGGGGCTGACGGGCATCAAGTACGTCTCGGTCGTCTTCGACCTGATCCTCGCCGCCTACACCTACCGGATCGTCGCGCTGCGGTGGCGGCACCGGCCCTGGCGGCCCTTCGCCGCGGCGGTGATCGTGCTGTTCCTGCCGACCGTCGTCACCAACAGCGGCTGGTGGGGCCAGGCGGACGGGGTGTTCACGGCCTTCCTGGTCGGCGGCGTCTACTACGTCCTGCGCGAGCGGCCCTGGTGGGCCTGCTCGTTCTTCGGGGTGGCGCTCGCCTTCAAGCTCCAGGCGGTCTTCCTGTTCCCGCTGCTGCTCGTCCTCCTGCTGACCCGCCGAATACCGTGGCGGAGCCTGCTCGCCGTCCCGGCCGTCTACCTGTTGCTCGACGTCCCCGCCTTCCTGCTCGGGTCCGACCCGTGGAAGCTGCTGACGGTGTACACCCGGCAGACCGGCGTCTACCAGGACCTGACGCTCCTGGCGCCGTCGGTGTACCAGTTCGTCTCGGTGCCGGCCGGTGAGGAGGCACCGGTGCGACGGGCCGGTGTGGTGGTCGCGGGCGTCCTGGTGCTGGCGCTGGTCGCGCTCGCGGTCCGGTCCGGCCGGCGCGCGGGCACGGCGGAAGGCACCGGCACGGCGGCGGCCTCGGACCCGGCGGCGGTGCCCGGGCGGGGGACGGCCGGGCGGCGGACGGCCGGGCGGGGGACGGCCGGGCGGGCGGCGTTCACCGGCACGCAGATCCTGCTGCTCGCCGCCCTCTTCTCGATCGCGGTGCCGTTCCTGCTGCCGTCCATGCACGAGCGCTACTTCTACCTCGCGGACATCC
The DNA here is from genome assembly GCF_042261735.1 of Kitasatospora sp. NPDC056327. Classification (NCBI taxonomy): domain Bacteria; kingdom Bacillati; phylum Actinomycetota; class Actinomycetes; order Kitasatosporales; family Streptomycetaceae; genus Kitasatospora; species Kitasatospora sp. NPDC056327. The sequence goes on from NZ_JBHJRC010000136.1 coordinate 3,815, forward strand.
TCAGCGTGATCGTCGCCTTCCAGCTGCCCCGGCAGCTCTGGTACGTGCCGGTGCTGGTCCAGCTCTCGTCCTTCGGCAGCTACCTCAAGTTCATCGCGCCCGACGTCGCGCCCTACCTGTCGATGCCCGCCCACGGCGTGCTGATGCTGCTGGCGCTGATGGCCGTACTGCGGGCCACCGTCCAGGAGTTCCGGGCGGGCGAGCGGCCGGCGGCCGGCCCCCTCGCCGGTCCGGGGACGGCCGGGCTCGTCGGCCCCCGGACCGGATCACGGGCCCCGGTACCGTCGCCCTCCCCCGCCCCGTCCCCTTCGCCGTCCCCGTCTTCGCCGTCCGCGTCGCCGGACGGGCTGCGGACGGACGCCGCCCGGACAGACGCCGCCGAGCGGCCCTGAACGGGTTACGCCGTCGCGGCCAGCACGGGTGCCGCGACGGCGGCGGCGAGCCGGGCGAGGGCGGCGGCGGCCGCGGCGTCCCCGCCCGGCGAGAAGACGTGCAGGACGAGGCCCGTCCCGCCGGGGCCGGCCGGCACGAGCAGGGCCTCGAAGTCCAGGGTGAGGGTGCCCGTCAGCGCGTGGTGGAGGCGCTTGCGGCCGGCCCGGCACATCACCACCTCGCCGGACTCCCAGATCCCGCGGAACTCCGCGCTCGCGCGGGACAGCTCGGTGATCAGCGCCGTCAGCTCCGCGTCGTCCGGCCGGGTGCCGGACGCCACCCGGAGCTGGCCGACCGCCTCGGCCGCGCGGTCCGCCCAGTCCGGGTGGGCCGCGCGGGCGGCCGGGTCCAGGAAGAGGAAACGGGCCTGGTTGCGGTCCCGGCGGGCCGGATCCCCGGCCCCGCCGAGGAGTTCGGCGCCCAGCGGGTTCCAGGCGACCACGTCGAGCCGGTGGTCGGTGACGAACGCGGGCAGGCCGGCGCCCAGCGCCGTCAGCATGCTGTGCAGCACCGGAGTCACCCGCGGCGTGGGCAGCGGCGTCCGGCGGGCGCAGGCGAGGTTGACCAGGTGGTGACGCTCGGCCTCGTCCAGGCCCAGGGTGCGGGCCAGCGCGTCCAGCACCTCCGCGGACGGCTGGGTGGAGCGGCCCTGCTCCAGGCGGACGTAGTAGTCGACGCTGATGCCGGCCAACTGGGCCAGCTCCTCCCGGCGCAGACCCCGCACCCGGCGCCGTCCGCCGACCGTCAGCCCGACCAGCTCGGGGGAGATCCGGCCGCGGCGGGCACGCAGGAACTCGCCCAGGGCGTGCCGGGGATCGACGGAACGGGCGGGCTCGGCGGGGCCGGGGGCGGAGGTGGAGTCCATGCGGTCCAGTATGGGTGGCCCCCGCAGTACCAGGACCGGGAGTCCTCCGGAATCACAGGGACCTGGTTGCGGCGGGCGGCGCGGGCGAGGGTGGGGCCATGAGCAACCACGCCCCGCAGCAGCAGTCCGACCGTCTCCCCTCCGCCCTCCGCACGGAGTCCGAGCACCTCGCGGAGTCCGGCCACCGCGCGGAGTCCGAGCGGCCCAGGCGCGTCCTGATCGTCACCGCCCACCCCGAGCCGCGGTCGCTCACCGCCGCGCTCGCGGACTTCGCCGTCGAGCGGCTGCGCTCCGCCGGGCACGAGGTGCGGGTCTCCGACCTGTACGCCATGAAGTGGCAGGCCGCCATCGGCACCGACGACTTCCCCGACCATCCGGCCGACACCCGGCTGAACGTGCTGGAGGCCCAGGGCGCGGCCACCGGCGCGGGGCGGCTCGCGGCCGAGCTGGCGGCCGAGCAGGAGAAGCTGCGCTGGGCGGACGCCGTGGTGTTCCAGTTCCCGCTGTGGTGGTTCTCGGTGCCCGCGATCCTCAAGGGGTGGATCGACCGGGTGCTCACCTACGGGTTCGCGCACGGCCCCGGCGTCGAGTTGCCGTACGGTGACGGCGCGCTGGGCGGCCGGCGCGGACTGCTGGCGGTGAGCGTCGGCGCGCGCGAGTCCTCGTTCTCCGACCGGGGCGTCCACGGGCCGCTGGCGGACGTGCTGTTCCCGCTGCAGCACGGCGTGCTCTGGTTCACCGGCCTGGCTCCGCTCGAACCGTTCGCCGCGTACGGGACGGTGGCGCTGCCGGAGGAGGGGTTCGCGGCCGTCGCGGAGGCGTACGGGCGTCGGCTGGACGGGCTGTTCACCGAGGAGCCGGTGCCGTTCCGGCGGCTGGACGGCGGCGACTACGAGCGCGACATGCGGCTGAAGGAGGGCCTGGGGCGACCGGGCGGGCGCGGCCTGGAGCTGCACACCCGCTGAGTGGACCGGGCCGGCCGCAGGGGACGGACGGGTCCGCCGGCCCCGGGCGGGCCGGACGCGGGAAAACCCGTTGCCGACCGGACCGGGAATCAGCACAGTTGCGCGCGTGACCGTCGTGACCGTCGTGACCACCGCCTCCGGCGCCCCTGCCGCCCGGCCGGACCGCGCCGGTGCCCCTACGGAGGCCTGATGTCCTTCCCCCTCGACACCCCGCCCCTGGAAGGCCGGCTCGTCCGGCTGGAGCCGCTCACCCACGCGCACGCCGCCGGCCTCGCCGCGGCCGCCGAGGAGGAACGCCGCGCGTACGACTACACCGTGGTGCCGCGCGCCGAGGAGGTCACCGGTTACATCGACGCCCGCCTCGCCCACGCCGGGGCCGGACTCCTGGCACCGTACGCCCAGGTGGACCGTGCCACCGGGCGGGCCGTCGGGGTCACCTCGTTCCTGGACCCGCGCCCCTGGCCGTCCGGCACCGGCCTGTACGCGGTGGAGATCGGCGGGACGTGGCTCGCCGCGTCCGCCCAGGGCACCGGGGTCAACAGCGAGGCCAAGTACCTGCTGTTCCGGCACGCCTTCGAGCACTGGAACGTCGTCCGCGTCGACCTCAGGACCGACGCGCGCAACGAGCGCTCGCGCGCCGCGCTGGCCGCCGTGGGCGCCACCTTCGAGGGCGTGCTGCGGAACTGGTCGCCGTCCTGGGCCCCCGGCGAGGACGGGCGGCTGCGCGACTCCGCGATGTTCTCCGTCACGCCGCAGGAGTGGCCGGCGACGAAGGAGCACCTGGAGCGGCGGATCGCTCAGAAGTGGGCGAGGTCCAGGGCCGTGCTCAGCGAGGCGTAGCCGAGGCAGAGCAGCAGCCAGACCCCGAGGGCCGCGGCGACGGCGGCGGCGATCCGGCCGGGACCGCGCCGCCGCTCCTTCGGCCGGAAGAGCTGCCACACGCCCAGCGCGACCACCAGCACCGCCGCGACGGCCAGCGCCAGGGCGAGCAACGGGTCCTGTCGGTAGGCGAGTTGGGCGAGGACGAAGACCCCGGCCAGGGAGCCGGTGGTCAGCACGCCGAACAGCACGGTGCTCGCCGCCTCGCCCAGCAGGTCGAGCAGGAAGTCGCCGATCGCGCGCAGACAGCCCTGCGGCGGCTCCGCCACGGGCGTCGGGTCCCCGGGGAGGTGGCCCGGTCCGGATTCGCCGGGGTCCGGTCCGCCGAAGCTCTCGTCGGTCATCGCGCCCGCGCTCCCGTCGGCCTCGCATCGCGTCGCACAGCGCCCCCTCGCGTTGTCGGCGCAGGCTAACACGGGGCCGGGCGGCGGACGTTGGCCGGGAGGGCGCGGGCACGGGACACGGGGCCGCAGGGCACGGCACCGGCGCGGGTGCGCCCGCCCTGCCCGGCCGTCAGGTCTCCTGTTCGCCGCCGCCGGCACCCGGGCGGTCGTCGAGCAGGGCCTGGCCGAGCGGGGTCAGGGCGTGGCGGACGCCGGACCCCGCGCGCTCGGTGGTCAGCAGGCCGGCCGCGCGCAGCACGGTGGTGTGGTGGCTGGCGGTGGCGGCGGAGGTGCCGGTACGGCGGGCGATCTCGGCGGTGCCCGCCGGGTCGGCCGCCGCCCGCAGCGTGCGGGCGCGGGTCGCCCCGAGCAGTGCGACCAGCGCACCGGCCTGGTCCTCCGCGGCGGCCGAGGCCCAGACGGTCCGGTAGGTGACGAGGTCGCGGGCCAGCGGGTAGTGCACCACCACCGGGTGCTCCGGGCCCCGGTTGTCGGTCATCACCATCGGCTCGGGCCAGAAGAAGGTGGGCACGAGCACGATGCCGGTGCCCCGCAGGCACAGGTCGGCGTCGACCGGGCAGGGCACCGAGAGCACCGGCGACTCCCAGCGGATGTCGGGGTGCAGCGAGCCGAGCAGGCCGTCCAGCCCGGAGTCGGCCACGGTCAGCGCCCGGCCGGTGCGCTCCAGGTGGGCGGCGGCCAGCAGTTGCGACCAGTACGGGGCGACCGCGAAGGCGTGGTACTCGCGCAGCCGGCGGTCGACGAGGCCCCGCCACTCGCGGTCGCCGCCGTGCAGTTCGCGGACCCACCGGGGCGCCTTCGGCCGCAGGTACTCCAGCACCCGCAGGTCGGTCGCCCACCGGCGACGGGGCTGCGACCAGGTGTGGTCCAGGCTGTCCGCCAGGCTGTCGGTGGCGGCGTGCAGGAACGCCTCCGGGGCCTCCGCCGCGCCGGCCGGGGACGCCAGGTCGAACAGCATCCCCAGCTCCGGCCGCAGGCGTCTGCGCGTCCTGCTGCGCCAGCCCTCCAGGGCCGCTCCTCCCACGTCTCTCGCCCGGACCAGTGACAGGCTCAGGACCGTCTCGGTGAGCGGGTCGGGCGACCGCGCGATCCGGACCCTGGTCAGGTCGTCGTGGGTGAAGTGGATACGCAGCAATCCCGGCCCTTCCGTCGGCGTCCCGGCGGGGTGCGGCAGCCTCCGGCCTCGTTCCCCACCGACCTCTCCGGCCCCCCGGGGGCCTCACGCCCACCGTAGGCGTGCCGGTCGGGCGCGACGGCCGCGTTGCCCGGCTCTGACCGGTTCGTGGCACGGCGGCGACATTGCCGCGCCCGAATTCGACGGAGCCCGAAGGGCCTTGGCACGGACCGGGCCGGGTCGCGAGGATGACGGCCGGCCCGCTCTCCGCCGACCACCGCGGCGCCCCCGGCACCTCCGTGCCCCGGGGTTCCGGGGCACGGGGCGCGGGGCGCAGGCGTGGGGGGACCGCCGTCAGACGGCCGTGCCGGGGGCGACGGTGGAGCCCGCCTCCAGGCCCAGGGTGCGTTCCGCCTTGGCGACGGCGGCCCGGTAGTAGAGCGAGGCGAGTTCGGAGGAGTCGGATTCGCGCTGGAAGAAGCCGTAGGCGAGGCCGACGTCACCGAGGCGTTCGACGCCCAGGTAGCCGTTGAGCCGGACGCCGCTCAGGGTGCCGTCGATCCGGACGGCGGGGGCGCCCTCGCGGTCGCCCAGCGCGATCGGGGTGACGGAGAAGGCCACGGCCCCGCCGAAGTCGTCGGTGAACGTGATGCTGCGGCAGTCGGTGAACGCCGCGCCGATGGTGGTGAGGTCGGCGGTCAGCCGTTCGGGCTCCTCGGCGGTGAGCGACTCGGTGATCATCGGATTGCCGTCGGTGCCCTCGAACTCGATCTCCTGGTGCGGGTTCCCGGAGCCGGAGCGGTCGTCGGCGGCGGTGCCGTTCAGCAGGGCGCGCAGGGCGTCGCAGCCGACCGCCGGGGTGGCGTCCGACGGCCCGGCCGAGGACCCGGCCGAGGAGTCGGGCGGGGACTCCTCGCTCGGGGGGATCTCCGCGTACTGGGGGCCGAGTTCGGTGGCGGTCAGCAGGGCGGCCCGGAGCTGTCCGTCGGTGGGCAGCCGGACGGCTTCCGCGGTGAGCGCCGGCGCGCCGGCCGGCGGCGCCGCGCCGGCCGCGAGCTGGGTGGTGCCGAGGGCCAGCACCGTGGTGACGGCCGCCGCGGTCAGGGCGAGGAGAGGCCTCGGGAGAGACATGGGGGCCCCCGGTCGATGAGGTCGGGCAGGGACAGGCGTCCAGTGTCCCATCGGGGCTGGAAGCCCGCCCGCCCGGCGGGTGGAACCGCAGGTCAGGGGGGTTCCGGCGGGCTCGGGCCGGGGGCTCGGGCGGGCTCAGGCCGGGGGCTCGGGCGGCGGCGCGGGCAGGGTCTCCAGGGTCTCCTCCAGCCACTGCACCCAGAAGGCCTCCAGGCCGATCCCGGCGCGCAGCACGGCGTGCTGGAGCGGATCGCCCCGGTCCTCCTCCCCCGGCGCGAAGTCCCGCCGCTCGATGGTCCGGTAGGAGGCCAGGCTCTCCCGGTGCAGGGCGAGTTGACGGCGCAGCTCACCGTCCAGGCCGGCCGTGCCGACCACCGCGGCGGCGCGCAGCCGCAGCAGCAGCGGGTCCCGGATCGGGCGGGGGTCGTCCGCGGCGGCCGTCCAGCGCGCCAGTTCGGCCCGGCCGGCGGGCAGCACCTCGTACTCCTTCTTCTGCCCGCGCACCGGGCCGGTCCGCTGCAGCGCGCGGATCAGCCCGGTGGCCTCCAGCCGGCTCAGCTCGCGGTAGATCTGCTGATGGGTGGCCGACCAGAAGAAGCCGATCGACTTGTCGAACCGCCGGGTCAGCTCCAGCCCGGAGGACGGCTTCTCCAGCAGGGCGGTGAGGATGGCGTGCGGCAGCGACATGGGTCGATCCTAGGGGCCGCCACCGACCGGCCGGGGGCCTCGGGGCCCGACGGCTCCGGGGCCGACACCGTCGGGGCCGCCGGGGCCGCCGGGCGCGCGCTGCGCCGGGGTCAGAGGGCGGCGGCCGGGGTCAGAGGGCGGCGGCCGGGGTCAGAGGGCGGCGGCCAGTTCGGTGCCCTGCTTGATGGCGCGCTTGGCGTCGAGCTCGGCCGCCTCGTCGGCCCCGCCGATGAGGTGCGCGGTGACGCCGAGGGCGCGCAGCGCGGTGTCGAGGTCGCGGCGGGGCTCCTGGCCGGTGCACAGCACCACGGTGTCGACGGGCAGCAGTTGCGGCTCGCCGTCCAGGGTGAAGTGCAGGCCGGCGTCGTCGATCCGGTCGTAGCGCGCCCCGGCGACCATGGTGACGCCGCGGTGCCTGAGTTCGGTGCGGTGGATCCAGCCGGTGGTCTTGCCGAGCCCGGCGCCGACCTTGGTCTCCTTGCGCTGCAGCAGGTGGACCCGGCGCGGCGGCGCGGGCCGCTCGGGGCGGGCGAGGCCGCCGCGCTCGCGGTACTCCTCGTCGATGCCCCAGTGCCGGCGGTGCACGGCCGGATCGAGGCTCGCGGCGTCGCCGGCGTCGGTGAGGTACTCGGCGACGTCGAAGCCGATGCCGCCCGCGCCGAGGACGGCCACCCGCTCCCCGACGGCCGCGCCGTCGCGCAGGACGTCGAGGTAGCCGAGCACGCTGGGGTGGTCGACGCCGGGCAGGTCGGCGGGGCCGGGGGTGCGCGGGGCGACGCCGGTGGCGAGCACGATCTCGTCGAAGCCCTCGGCGGCGATCCCCGCCGCGTCCACCAGGGTGCCGAGCCGCAGCTCGACGCCCAGGGCGTCGAGGCGGTGGCGGTAGTAGCGCAGGGTCTCGGCGAACTCCTCCTTGCCGGGGATCCGGCGGGCGATGTCGAGCTGGCCGCCGATGGTGCCGGCGGCGTCGAACAGGGTGATCCGGTGGCCGCGCTCGGCGGCGGTGACGGCGAAGGCGAGGCCGGCCGGTCCGGCGCCGACGACGCCGATCCGCTTGGCGAGCCGGGTCGGGGCGAGCACGAGCTCGGTCTCGTGGCAGGCCCGCGGGTTGACCAGGCAGGAGGTGACCCGCCCGCTGAAGGTGTGGTCGAGGCAGGCCTGGTTGCAGCCGATGCAGGTGTTGACGGCCTCGGGGCGGCCCTCGGCGGCCTTGGCCACGAAGTCGGGGTCGGCGAGCAGCGGCCGGGCCAGCGAGACCAGGTCGGCGTACCCGTCGGCGAGCAGCTGCTCGGCCAGCTCGGGGGTGTTGATGCGGTTGGTGGTGACCAGCGGCACGGAGACCGAGCCCATCACCCGCTTGGTCACCCAGGCGTAGGCGCCGCGCGGCACCGAGGTGGCGATGGTGGGGATCCGCGCCTCGTGCCAGCCGATGCCGGTGTTGATGATGGTCGCACCGGCCTCCTCGACGGCCTTGGCGAGCCGGATCACCTCGTCCAGGGTGGAGCCGCCGGGGACGAGGTCGAGCATGGAGAGGCGGTAGACCAGGATGAAGTCCGGGCCGACCCGCTCGCGGACCCGGCGGACGATCTCGACCGGGAAGCGCATCCGGTTCTCGTACGGGCCGCCCCACTCGTCGTCGCGGTGGTTGGTGGCGGCGGCGATGAACTCGTTGATCAGGTAGCCCTCCGAGCCCATGATCTCGACGCCGTCGTAGCCGGCCCGCCGGGCCAGTTCGGCGCAGCGGGCGAAGTCGTCGATGGTCGCCTCGACCTCGTCGGCGGTGAGCGCGCGGGGCGGGAAGGGGCTGATCGGGGCCTGCACGGCGCTGGGGGCGACCAGGCCGGGGTGGTAGGCGTAGCGGCCGAAGTGCAGGATCTGCAGGGCTATCCGGCCGCCGGCGGCGTGCACGGCGTCGGCGACGACGCGGTGCCCGTCGGCCTCCTCCTCGGTGGTGAGCTTGGCACCGCCGTCCCAGGGGCGGCCGGCCTCGTTGGGGGCGATGCCGCCGGTGACGATGAGGCCGACGCCACCGCGGGCGCGTTCGGCGTAGAAGGCGGCCATCCGCTCGGAGCCGCCGGGGAGCTCCTCCAGGCCGACGTGCATGGAGCCCATGACCACGCGGTTGGGGAGGGTGGTGAAGCCGAGGTCGAGCGGGCGCAGCAGGTGCGGGTAGGGCGGGGTCGGGGTGCTGGCGGTCGGCGTCATCGCGGCGTCTCCTGGGCAGGGCCGGGGCGGTTGGTTACTCCACGGTAGGCGAGACGGTCCCCTTTGTGCAACGAGTTGCATAAGTGATCCGGGGAACACCGTCCCGGCGGCGGCGCGGACACCCGGGGGCTTCGCCTGACGGATCATCAGCACGCGTCGTATCGTCGGAGGACCGAACGGCATCAGGACGTACGGGCCCGGGGCGGCCCGGCAGCTGGAGGGGGACGGACGTGCGGGGTGGATCGGTCGCCGTGGTCGGCGGCAGCATCGCGGGGTGCGCTTTCGCGCGGGCGGCCGCCCGGGGCGGCGCCGAGCGGGTCACCGTGCTGGAGCGCAGTCCGGGGCGGCTGGAGGACCGCGGGGTGGGCCTGTGCATCCTGCTGGACCGCTACGACGAGCTGGTGCGGGCCGGCCACCTGGACGACGGCATCCGCCACCACCCGGTCACCAGCCGGCACTGGGTCGCCAGGGGCGAGGACGGCGACCCGCGCGGGCGGGTGCTCTGGGTGCAGCCGATGGCGATGCACGCCTTCCACTGGGGCGTGCTCTGGCAGGGCCTGCGCGAACGCACCCCGGACAGCGTGGAGTTCCGCGCCGGGACGGCCGTCGGCGCCGTCGGCGGGACCGACCCCGCCGCGCCCGCCTGGCTGGAGACGGCCGACGGCGGACGCGAGACCCACGACCTGGTGGTGGGCGCCGACGGCCACCGGTCGGTGGTGCGGGCCGCCGTCTGCCCGCGGGCCCGCTCCGAGTACGCCGGGTACGTCGCCTGGCGCGGCAGCTTCGACGCCCGGCTGCTCGACCGGCTCCCGGGCGGCGCGGCCCGCTGGCCCGGCGAGGAGGTGATCACCGTCTGCTACCCCGGCGGCCAGGTCGTGCTCTACCGGGTGCCCGGGCTCACCCCCGGCACGACGCTGGTGAACTGGGTGTTCTACGCCCCGGCACCCACCTGGCTGCGGCGTGCCGACGAGGAGTCCGACCCGCTCGGCTTCCCGGTCGGCGCGCTCGACGACGCCCACCACGACGAGCTCGCGGAGCTCGCCGAACGCGCCCTTCCGCCGTACTGGGCGGGCGTGGTCAACCTGACCCCGGTCGAACGGATCCTGCTCCAGCCGATCCACGACCTGGAGACCCCGCGCCGCACCGCCGGCCGGCTGCTGCTCGCCGGCGACGCGGCGACCCTGGTCCGCCCGCACACCACCAGCGGCGCGGCCAAGGCGCTCCAGGACGCCTGCGCCTTCGAGGACGCCTGGCGGGCGGCGGACGACTGGGCGGACCTGCTGCCCGGCTACGACCGCGAGCGCGGCGAGGCCGGGCGCGCCCTGGTGGACCTCAGCCGCCGGCTCGGGCGGGCGCAGGTCAGCGAGGCACCGGACTGGTCGGCCATCGACGGGCCGGGAATGGCCGAGTGGTGGCGCCGGCAGCTGGGCGCCACGGGCGGGTTCGGCGGGCTGGCGCTCGACCGCCCGCCGGCCGCGCCGAGGGGCTGACCGACGGGCCGGGCGGGCGGACCCGGCGGGTCCGCCGCGGCGTACCGCGGTCGGCCACCGGACGGCGACCCGCTCAGTCGGCCGTCCGGTGGCCCGTTCTGCGGCCCCCGGTCAGACGTTGACGCCGTAGTCGGTGGCGATGCCGCGCAGGCCGGAGGCGTAGCCCTGGCCGATCGCGCGGAACTTCCACTCGGTGCCGTTGCGGTACAGCTCGCCGAAGACCATCGCCGTCTCGGTGGAGGCGTCCTCGGTGAGGTCGTAGCGCGCCAGCTCCTGGCCGTTGGCCTGGTTGACGATCCGGATGAACGCGTTGCGGACCTGGCCGAAACTCTGGAAACGGGCGTCCGCGTCGTAGATCGACACCGGGAAGACGACCTTGGCGACGTCCAGCGGGACACCGGCCAGGTCGACCTTGATCTGCTCGTCGTCGCCGTCGCCGCCACCGGTGAGGTTGTCACCGCTGTGCTCGACCGAACCGTCGGGGCTGCGCAGGTTGTTGAAGAAGACGAAGTGCTGGTCCGAGACCACCTTGCCGCGCGCGTCGCAGAGCAGCGCGCTCGCGTCCAGGTCGTAGTCGGCACCGGTGGTGGTGCGCACGTCCCAGCCGAGTCCGACGATGACGGCCGTCAGGCCCGGCGCCTCCTTCGTCAGCGAGACGTTGCCGCCCTTGGCCAGCGAAACTCCCACGATTGCCCTCCTCGGTTGCTCTCCCTGTCGACGAATCTACAGCACTGTAGAGATCACGAGAATCCGTCGGCCGCCACATCCGGGGCCGCGCGGGCGGATCCGGACAACAGCCCGGCGACATGGTCGGGCAGCAGTCGGGCCCGCCGGGCCAGCAGCTCGACGAAGGCCGCCGTCAGCGGATCCGGCCTGGTCCGGGTGTACGCCGCCAGGGGCCGCCGCACCGGCGGCCCGGGGTGGCGAACCAGCCCGTCGAAGCCCGGCGGCACGATGTTCGCGGGCACCAGCGCCGGCCCCAGACCGGCCGCCGCGAGCAGCGGGGCCGCCGCCGTCTGCTCGGTGCGCACCGCCGCCCGGGGCCGGAACCCGGCCGCCGCGCAGGCCGCGTCCAGCAGGTCGGCCAGACCGTTGCCCGGCGCGTAGTGCACCCAGTCGCGGTCGGCCAGGGCCGCCAGCGGGACCCGCGCCCCCTCCGCCCACGCGTCGTCCCCGGCCGGCAGCGCCAGCACGAACTCCTCCACCCCCAGCTCCCGGATCGGCCCCTCCCAGTCCGCCGGGGGCGTCCCCACCGCGACGTCGGCCTGCCCCGCCGCCATCGCGGCCCGCAGTTCGTCGGCGTGCGCGAACTCCCGCAGCCGGATCCGCACCCCCGGGTGCGCGGCCCGCCACTCCCGCAGCACCGGCGGCAGGATGCCGAGGCTGACCGAGTACACCGTCGCCAGCTCCAGCTCCCCGGCCGCCAGTCCGGCCGCCTGCCGGGCGGCCGACCGCAGCCGCTCGGCGTCCGCCAGCGCCGCCCGGGCGTGCGGCAGCACCGCCCGCCCCATCGGGGTCGGCCGGACCGCGCGGGGCAGCCGCTCCAGCAGCGGGCCGCCGACCGCCTTCTCCAGCGCCCTCACCTGGTGCGACAGCGCCGGCTGGGTGACGTGCAGCAGCTCGGCGGCACGGGTGAAGGAACCGGTGTCGACCACGGTCACCAGGTACTCGAACTGCCGGAGGGTAGTCATGCACGGAGTTTATGGCTCCGGGAGAAAACATGTCTTGGACGCATCACCGCTGGTCGGCGCAGGATTCCGGCATGACCTCCGAGACCTCCGCGCCGCTCGCCGGCGCCCACCGGCACCCCGCCCGGCCGCACTCCGCCCAGCCCGACCCTGCCCAGCCGCACCCTGCCCAGCCGCTCCCCGAGCGGCCGGACGGCGCCCGGCCGCTCGCCGCCCGCCGCGTCGTCGTGGTCGGCGCCGGCTCCCGCACCGGCCGCGCCCTCGCCCTCGCCGCCTCCGCCGCCGGGGCCGACCTCGTCCTCGCCGGACCCGATCCGCGCAAGCTGGAGTGGACCGCCGGCGAGCTGCCCGGCCCCGCCCGGGTCGTCCCCGTCGACCTCGCCGACGAGGCGTCCGTCGCCGCCCTCGCCACCGCCACCGGCCGCTTCGACCACCTCGTCTCCACCGCCGCGATGCCCGCGAACGGCCCGCTCGCCGAGCTCGAACTCGCCGACGTCCACCGCGCGTTCGCCGCCAAGGTCTACGGCCCGCTGCTGCTCGCCAAGCACCTCGCGCCGCAGGCCGCCGCCGACGGCCCGGACGGCGCCTCGTTCACCTTCTTCTCCGGTGTCGCCGCCTGGCGCCCGGCCCCCGCCCGCACCGTGATGGCCACCACCAACGGCGCGCTCGCCTTCCTCGTCCGGGCGCTCGCCGTCGAGATCGCCCCGGTCCGGGTCAACGCCGTCTCCCCCGGCATCGTCGACACCGGCGCCTGGGACGGCATGGGCACCGACAAGGCCGCCTTCCTGCGCTCCGTCGCCGAACGCAACCCCGCCCGCCGCACCGGCACCACCGAGGACCTCGTCCGGGCCGTCCACTTCGCCATGACCAGCCCCTTCGTGACCGGCACCGTCCTGCACGTGGACGGCGGCGGGCGCCTGGCCTGAGCGCCGGCGGCACCGGCGGCGGGGCGGCGCGACCGGTCGGCCCCCGCCCGTCCGCCACCCCGCCGCCGGGGCTGCGCGCCGTAGAATGACGGGGATTCGGGGGGCACGTCGGGAGGTCCTCATGCGCCAGCGGCACAGCTTCCACCTCGACCGGGGCGGGCACTCCGTCACGGTGAACGTCCGGGCCGGCTGGATCACCGAGACCGAGCTGCTGGTGGACGGCAAGGAAGTGGCCTTCCACCGGGTGCACGGGCACGGCGTGTACCCGCTGCTGCTCGCCGCCCAGCTCCCCGGGGAGCCGCCCCGGCCGGTGGCCGTCCGGCTGGAGCGGACCGGCGACCCCGAGCGGCCGCTCGCCTGCAGCCTGGAGCTGGACGGGGCCGTGCACCCGGTGCCGGAGCACACGGAGCACTGAGGCGGGCCGCGCGGGAGCGGGCCGGCCGCGCTGCGGGCCCGCCCGCGTCGAGGCCCGCCCGGGCTTCGGCCCGGTCCGGTGTCAGCCCCGCCCGGCCACGGTCTCCGCGATCGCCTCGACGGCCGGCCGGGCCCGCTCCGCGTCCGCCGGCACCAGGCCGATCCTGGTGCGCCGGTGCAGCACGTCCTCGACGTCCAGCGCCCCCTCGTGGGTGAGCGCGTACGCGATCTCGGCGCGGCTGACGTCGATCCCCTCGGCGACCGGCGCCCCGTAACCGGCGCCCAGCCGCTCCTGCCCCGCCGCCAGCACCTCGCGGGCCGCGCCGCCGTGCCGGGCGAGCAGCGAGGCCGCCACCTCGCCCTCCGGCGCCGGGCGGCTGTCGCGGTGCCCGGGCGCCCCGACCAGCGGCAGGCGGGCCGTCCAGCAGGCGCGGGCGGGCAGACCGCGCAGCCGGACGGCGGTGTCCACGGCGTCCTCGGCCATCCGGCGGTAGGTGGTGAGCTTGCCGCCGACCACGGTGATCACGCCGTCCGGCGACTCCAGGACGGCGTGCCGCCGGGAGAGGTCGGCGGTGGCGCCGTCGCCGGTGTCGATCAGCGGACGCAGCCCGGCGTGGGCGCCGCGCACGTCGTCCCTGGTCAGCACGGACTCCAGGGCGGCGTTGACGGTGTCGAGGAGGAAGTCCAGCTCCCGCTCGGTGGGCTGCGGCTCGTCCGGGACGGGGCCGGGCGCGTCCTCGTCGGTCAGGCCGATCGCCACCCGGCCGAGCTGCTGGGGCAGGGCGAAGACGAAGCGGCCGGTGGAGCCGGGGACCGGCACGGTGAGCGCGGCGGTGGGCCGGCCGAGCGCGGCCGCGTCCACCACCAGGTGGGTGCCGCGGCTGGGCCGCAGCCGGACCGACGGGTCCACCTCGCCCGCCCAGACCCCGGTGGCGTTGACGACGGCGCGGGCATGGAGGAGAAACGATTCTCCGGTCCGGGTGTCGGTCAGCCGGGCGCCCGTCCCGGTGACCTCCCCGGCGCGCACCCCGGTCAGCACCGACACCCCGTACTGCGCCGCCGTCCTGGCGAGCGCCACCACCAGCCGCGCGTCGTCCACGAGCTGGCCGTCGTGCGCGACCAGCCCGCCCGACAGACCGTCACCCCGCAGACCCGGCACCAGCTCACGGGCCCGCGCGGCGCCCACCCGCCGCACCCGCGGCAGCAGACGCCCGGGCGTCCCGGCACTCAGCCGCAGCGCGTCGCCCGCGAGGAACCCGGCCCGGACCAGCGAGGCCTGCCCCGGCCGCATCAGCCCGTCCAGCAGCGGCACCAGCTGGGGCAGCGGCCGGACCAGGTGCGGGGCGGTGCGGGTCATCAGCACCCCGCGCTCGACCGCGCTCTCCCGGGCCACGCCCACCCGCCCCGAGGCGAGGTAGCGCAGACCGCCGTGCACCAGCTTGGAGCTCCACCGGCTGGTGCCGAAGGCGAGGTCGCGCGCCTCGACCAGGGCCACGCAGAGCCCGCGCGCCGCGGCGTCCAGCGCGATGCCCGCGCCGGTCACCCCGCCGCCGATCACCAGCAGCTCGACCAGCGGCCGGGCCGCGAGCAGGCCGAGTTCGAGCTCGCGGCGCCGGGCGGTGAGTCGGGTGGTCCCGGCGAAGGGCCCGGCGGTGGTGGTCATCTGCGGTCTCCGTGTCTACGACGGTCGGGGAGGGGGCTGCGGCGCGAGGTAGCCGTCCAGGGCGCGGGCGAGTTCGCGCCGCCAGGCCGCCTCGGGCAGCAAGGTTGCCACCATTCGGTGCGACTGGACGGTGGACTGGGCGATCAGGAGCACCATCGCGGCGAGTTCGACCGGCTCGCCGGCCCGGATCGAACCGTGCCGCTGCCCCTGGACGACGCCGGCCCGCAGCGCCTCCAGCAGTCCGCGCTGGCTGGCACCGAGGCGCTCCACCACGTACTCGAAGAGCGTGTCGGAGTCGGCCGAGCGCAGCAGCGCGCCCAGCACCGGGTGGTCGCGCAGCGCGACGGCCACCTCGACCACCCCCTCGACGAAGGCGCCGCGGTCCGTGCCGCTCAGCCTCACGGCGTCCCGGGTGGCCCCGATCTCGCGGGTGAGCAGCGCGCCGATCACCGCGCGCACGTCCGGCCAGCGCCGGTAGACGGTCGGCCGGCTGACCCCGGCGCGGCGGGCGATCTCGGCCAGCTGGGTGCGGCGCACGCCGAGTTGGACGATCAGCTCGGCGGCGGCGTCGAGGATCGCGTCATCGGTGCCGCGGGGCTCCGGCCGCGGCTCGCGTTCATCGTTACTACTTGACATGATGTGTAAAACTGTAACGCATGACCCCCGAGAAGCAAGCGGCACCGGCCGGCGCGGCCACCCTCCCGCTCCCCCCGATGAAGTGGGACGCCTGGGGCGACCCGGCGCTCGCCCGGGAGCTGTCCGCCGACATCAGGGGACTGCTCGCCGCCGCCCTCGGCGTCACCGGCGACGCCGCCCCCGGGCCCGCCGCCGCGGAGGTCGTCCTGCGCCCCTGCGCCCTCACCCCCGACGACCTGGCCGCGCTCGCCGCCGTCGTCGGCGAGGCCCACCTCGGCACCTCCGACGCCGACCGGCTCCCCCGGGCCGGCGGCAAATCCACCCCGGACCTGCTGCGCCGCCGCTCCCGCGACCCGCAGGACGCGCCCGACGCGGTCGTGCTGCCCGGCGGCGAGGAGGAGATCGCCGCCCTGCTCGCGCTCTGCGCCGAACGCCGGATCGCCGTCGTGCCGTTCGGCGGCGGCACGAGCGTCGTCGGCGGACTGGAGCCGCTGCGCGGGGAGTTCGCCGCCGTCGTCTCCCTCGACCTGCGCCGCCTCGACGGCCTGCTCGGCCTCGACCCGACCTCCGGCGAGGCCGTGCTCGGCGCCGGCCTCACCGGCCCGGCCGCGGAGGCCCTGCTCGCCGAGCACGGCCTCGAACTCGGCCACTACCCGCAGAGCTTCCGCTACGCCACCGTCGGCGGCTTCGCGGCCACCCGCTCCTCCGGACAGAACTCGGCCGGGCACGGCCGGTTCGACGAGATGGTGCGCGGCCTGCGCGTCGTCACCCCGGCGGGCGTGCTCGACCTCGGCCGGGGCCCCGCCTCCGCCGCCGGGCCCGACCTGCGCGCGCTGTTCCTGGGCTCGGAGGGCACCCTCGGCGTGATCACCGCCGTCCGGGTACGCGTCCACCCCCTGCCGGCCGCCAGGGCCCACGAGGCCTGGTCGTTCCCGGACTTCGCCACCGGCGCGCAGGCACTGCGCGCCGTCGAGCAGCAGGGCACCGGCCCGACCGTCATCCGGCTCTCCGACGAGGCCGAGACCATGGTCAACCTCGCCATGACCGAGCGGATCGGCGGCGAACCCGCGGCCGGCGGCTGCCTGGCCGTCACCGTCTTCGAGGGCACCGCCGACCAGGTCGCCGCCCGTCACCGGCTCACCCGTGACGCACTGCTCGCGGCCGGCGCCACCTCCCTCGGCGAGGCACCCGCCCTCGCCTGGGAGCACGGCCGCTTCGACGCGCCCTACCTGCGCGACGCGCTGCTCGACGCGGGCGCGCTCTGCGAGACGCTGGAGACCGCCACCGACTGGCGGCGCCTGCCCGGCCTGCGGTCCGCCGTCACCGCCGCGCTGACCGCGGCCCTCCCCGGCGCCCTCGTGCTCTGCCACATCTCGCACGTGTACCCGACCGGCGCCTCGCTCTACTTCACCGTCGTCGGCGCCCTCGGCGAGGACCCGCTGGAGCGGTGGGCCGCCGCCAAGCGCGCCGCCGGGGACGCCATCGCCGCGGCCGGCGCCACCATCACCCACCACCACGCCGTCGGCACCGACCACCGCCCCTGGATGGCCGAGGAGATCGGCGAGGTGGGCGTGCGCGTCCTGCGGGCCGTCAAGGCCGAGCTGGACCCGGCGGGCATCCTCAACCCGGGCAAGCTGATCCCGTGAGCGGACGGAGAACCATCGCGCGCGTCGTTCTCCTCACCAACCCCGCGGCGGCGGCCGGCCGCGCCGGACCGGCCGCCCGCCGCGCCGCCGCCCGGCTG
>NZ_JBHJRC010000137.1:0-20959 GCF_042261735.1 Kitasatospora sp. NPDC056327
CCGGGCATCGGGGCGCGCCGGCCGGCCGCCACGAGCGCGGCGACCGCCGCGCCCGGGTCTCCGTCGGTGACCACCGAGGTGCCCACCAGGATCGCGTCCGCGCCGAGCGCGGCGTAGCGCGCCGCGTCCTGCGGGCCGCGCACCCCGGACTCGGCGATCCGCACGACGTCCCCGGGGAGCAGGGGCGCGACGCGCCCGAACGTCTCCGGGTCGATCCGCAGGGTGCGCAGGTCCCGGGCGTTGACGCCGACGACCCGGGCCCCGGCGGTGACGGCCCGTTCGGCCTCCGCCTCGTCGTGCACCTCGACCAGCGCGGTGAGTCCGGCCTCGTCCGCCGCCGCGAGCAGCGCGGCCAGCCGCGCGTCGTCGAGGGCGGCGACGATGAGCAGGACGAGGTCGGCGCCGTGCGCCCGGGCCTCCCACACCTGGTAGTCGTCGACGACGAAGTCCTTGCGCAGCAGCGGCACTTCCACCGCCGTGCGCACGGTGTCGAGGTCGGCGAGCGAGCCGGCGAACCGGCGGCCCTCGGTGAGGACGCTCACCGCGGCGGCCCCGCCGGCCGCGTAGGCGGCGGCGAGGGCGCCGGGGTCGCCGATCGGCGCGAGCGGGCCGCGGGCCGGGCTGGACCGCTTGACCTCCGCGATCACCCGCAGCCCGGCCGGGGAGCGCAGGAGGGCCGCGGCGTCGCGCCCGGCCCCGCGGGCGAGCGCCCGCTCCCGGAGCGCGGCGAGGGGAACCGCCCCGCGCCGCGCCACCAGGTCCTCGCGCACCCCGTCCAGGATGGTGTCGAGCACCGTCACTGCGAGCCCCGCCGGGGGGCCGGCTCGACCGACAGGGCGTGCCGGAACACGTCGCGCGGGTCCCAGCGCCCCTTCACCTCGCGCAGCCGGGCGTGGTTGGAGCCGAAGTACAGCTCCTGCCAGGAGACGCCGGACCGGTTGCGCTGCGGGTCCTTGAGGTCGGTGTCGGCGTAGTTCACGTAGGCGCCCGCCGTGCCGCTGCCCGGGGCCGGGGCGCCGCCGGTGGCGGCGTAGACGTCCTCGTAGAGCCCGCGCAGGAAGCCCACGTGCCGCTCGTCCTCCGCCGGGGAGGTCCACTCGCTGACGTACATGAGGATCAGCGCGCTGTCCCGGTGGGCGAGCGCGGTCTCGTGCGGCGCGACGGCGTTGACCTGCCCGCCGTACGGCGCGACGAGAACGCCGCTGCCCGGGTGGTCGTAGTCGGTCCGGGTGAGGTTCCGGTACAGCGCGGTGGCCTGCGCGTCGTCGAAGGCGGCCCGGTGGTAGGCGGACTTGCCCTTGATGCGCTTGCCGGTGGGGCGGTCGGCGAAGCCCTGCCACTGGGTCGCCATCAGCCACGGCAGCCGCTGCCGCTCGACGGTCCGCGAGGGGGCCGCGACACCGTCGCCGACGGCGGCGAGGAAGGCGTCCAGCCGGCGCTCCGGGTCCCCGGAGAGGGCGGACAGCTGCACGTTGAGCGCCACCGCGCCGCCGGAGCGGTGGAAGACCGCCAGGTGGCTGTAGAGGTCGGCCTCCGGGTCGCCCGGCGCGTTGTGGGCGACGTGCCAGGCGCTGTAGTTCTTCAGCAGCCGGACGAAGGAGGCCTGGTCGAGGTTCTGCCAGGGCCAGACCACCGTGGCGACGAGCAGCTCG
This sequence comes from Kitasatospora sp. NPDC056327, assembly GCF_042261735.1. Taxonomy (NCBI): domain Bacteria; kingdom Bacillati; phylum Actinomycetota; class Actinomycetes; order Kitasatosporales; family Streptomycetaceae; genus Kitasatospora; species Kitasatospora sp. NPDC056327. The sequence continues at coordinate 1,653 of NZ_JBHJRC010000137.1, forward strand.
GCCGGCGGGGTGGGCAGGGCCCGCTGCGGGGTGGCGCCCTGGGCGCCGGGGCTGCGGAAGAAGTAGCGCGTGACGACGCCGAAGGTGCCGCCGCCCCCGCCGGTGTGGGCCCACCACAGGTCGCGCAGCGCGCCCCGGTCGTCCCGGGAGGCGATCACGGCGCGCGCGGTGCCGGAGGCGTCCACGACGACGACCTCCACCGCGTACAGGTGGTCCACGATCAGACCGAGGGTCCGGTTCAGCGGGCCGTAGCCGCCGCCGCTGACGTGGCCGCCGACGCCGACCGTCGGGCAGGAGCCGCCGGGCAGGGCCACGCCCCAGCGCTTGAACAGCTGCTCGTTGACCTCGCCGAGGCGGGCGCCCGCGCCGACGACGACCGCCCGGCGCCGGGTGTCGTAGCCGACGGAGTTCATCGCCGACATGTCGATCAGCGCGCGGACGTCGCGGTTGCCGACGAAGTCCTCGAAGCAGTGCCCGCCGCCGCGGACCGCGACCCGCTTGCCGGTGTCGAGGGCCTGCTGGACCACGGAGACCACCTGGTCGGTGGAGCGCGGCAGCGCGATCCAGTCCGGGGTGCCGATCCAGCGCTGGTTGATGCCCCGGGTGAGGTCGGCGTACTGCGGGCTGCCGGGCCGTACGGCGGTGCCCGCCTCGGCGGCGGCCGCGGGGGCCTCGTCGGCCGCCGCCGCGGGCGTGACGCCGGCGGTGCCGGTGGCGGTGGCCGCGCCGATCAGCGCCGCGGCTCCGACGAAGCCGCGGCGGGTCAGGATGCTCACTGGGGTTCTCCCTGGGATCTGGTGGTGGCGTGGCCCGCGCCGGCCAGGACGCGCAGGAAGACCTCCGGGTCCTCCTGGGTCCCCTCAAGGACGGGGCCGTCGGCGAAGACGAAGCGGGGGACGGTGGTGATGCCCTGGTCGCGGGCCCCGCTGACCTCCGCGCGCACCTCGGCGAGGGCCTCGTCGGAGGCCAGCAGCCGGGCGGCGCGGTCGCGGTCGAGGCCGGCCCGCTCGACCCGGGCCAGCAGGACGTCGTGGTCGGAGATGTCCGCGCTCTCCACGAAGTAGGCCGTGAAGAGCAGTTCCTCCAGGCGGGCCTGGACCGCCCGCCCGTGGGCGCGCCCCGCCCACCACAGCAGCCGGTGCGCGTCCAGGGTGTTGACCGCGAAGCCGGTCGCGTTGCGGAAGGCGATGCCGTGGCGCGGGCCGGCCGCGGTGACCTCGCGGTCCATCAGCGCGGCGCGCTCCTGCCCGTACTTGCCGGCCAGCCACTCCAGCATGGGCATGGGCTCGGCGGGGTGCTCGCCGTCGATCTGGTAGGGGTGCAGCACCACCTCGGCGTCGCCGCGGCCGGACGCCGACAGCGCCAGCTCGAAGGTCCGCATGGTGATGTAGCACCAGGGGCACGAGACGTCCGACCAGATGTCGATCCTCATCGCGGGCCTCCGGCTCCGGTCGGGACCGCCAGCGACGGCCGGGTGTTGACGGTCTGCGGGTCGAAGCCGCCGAGCCGGGCGAAGTCGGCCGAGACGGACTCCAGTTCGCCGCCGGGGAAGACCTCGGCGACGTCGTCGAAGCCGTCCGGCGCCCGCTCGTGGGCGAGGTCGATGACCACCTCGGGGCCGCGGCGCCGGGCGGCGGCCTGGATGCGGGTCAGCGCCGGCAGGCGCTCGGCCTCGTAGGCGGCCAGGGCCTCGGCCGGGGTGTTCCCGAGCGCCAGCTCGCGGGCCACCACCCGGGCGTCGACGATCGACTGGGTGGCGCCGTTGGAGCCCATCGGGTACATCGCGTGGGCGGCGTCCCCGAGCAGCGTGACCGGCCCGTGCGACCAGCGCGGCAGGGGGTCCCGGTCGACCATCGGGTAGACGTAGGCCTCCGCGGCCGTGCGGATCAGCGCGGGCACGTCCAGCCAGTCGAAGGCCAGGTCCTCGAAGTGGTGCAGGAAGGACTCCGGCGGCACGGCCCGGTTCCAGTCGGCGTCCTCGAAGGCCTGGCCGGGGTCGGCGGCCCGGGCGACGGCCCAGTTCATCAGCACCCCGCCGTCCGGCCCGTCGGGGGCGGACATCGGGTAGACGACGGCGCGGCGCCGGTCGTCACCGGCGATGACCATCGTCCGGCCGTCCAGGAACGGCGGCGCGACGGTGGTCCCGCGCCACACCACGAGGCCGTTCCACGGCGGCGGCCCCTCCTGCGGGTAGAGGCAGGCGCGGACCCGGGAGTGGATGCCGTCCGCCCCGATCAGGGCGTCCGCCGTCGTCCCGGAGCGGCGGCCGGCGACCGGGTGGTCCACCCGCACGTCGACCCGGCCGTCCGGGCGCACGGTGAACCCCTCGACCCGGGCGTCCGTGACGATGGTGTACTCGCCCAGCCGGCGGCGCACCGCGGCGGCCAGCACCGCCTGGAGCCGGCCGCGGTGGACGGACAGCTGCGGCCAGCGGTAGCCGGCGGCGACACCGCGCGGCTCCTGCCAGATGAGCTGGCCGTGGCGGTTGTGGTAGCCGAGCGTCCCGGTGGGGAGGGAGACCTCCAGCAGCTCGTCCAGCAGGTCGAGTTCGGCCAGCTCCCGGACGGCGTTGGGCAGGATGTTCAGGCCCACGCCGAGCGGCTTGATCTCCGGCACCGCCTCCAGGACGCGCACGTCGCCGACGCCCGCGGCGTGCAGGCTCAGCGCGGCGGTCAGGCCGCCGATGCCGCCGCCCGCGATCAGGATGCTCATGCCGGCCTCCGCTCGGCGCGCGCCGCGGCGGCGGCCGGGCCGGGCCGGCGGGTGAGCTGGACGGTGGCCCGGGTCAGGTCGATGATCTGCCGCAGCAGGTCGACGCTGGCGCCGCCGCTGCCCACCGGGTACAGCCGCAGGTCGGCGTCGTAGGCCTTGCGGGCGATGCCCAGGTGACGGCCGCGGAAGACGACGATCACCCGCAGCAGCCGGGCGATCCCCTCCGCGGACTGCCGCAGCGCGGGGATCCGCCGCTCGGCCTCCTCCGGGTCGTCCCCGTAGGCCTCCACCAGCCGGCTCACCACCGACGGCACGTCCGTCCAGCGGCCGTACAGCTCGCGCCAGCGCGGCAGGCTGTAGGGCACCGAGTCGCGCAGGAACTCCTCGTACTCCGGCTCGCTGTTGTCGGCGGCCCAGATCGCCTGGTCGATCAGCCACAGCGGGACCTGCGCCGCGGCCGGGCCGAGCAGCACCCGGCCGTCGACGGTGATCTCCTCGAAGTAGGCGCGCAGGATCCGGGCGAAGAACTCCGGGCCGACGTTGGCGACGACCATGTCGATGGAGGCGACCATGGTCTCGACGTGGGCGGTCAGTTCGTCGGTCAGCACGGCGAACTTGGGGTCGGCGACGTCCGCCCCGCTGAGCCGCTCGGACAGCTCCAGGCCCTCCCGCAGGTGCGGGAAGACCATCCGCACGGACTCCTGCAGATAGGCCTCCTGGATGTCCCCGGTGTACATCCGCTGGCGGCCGCCGGTGGGGTTCCAGGTGGTGTAGTGGTGCACCGTGTCGCGCGGCACCATGTCGGTGCGCCGGCCCAGTTCGAGCAGGACGGGCAGCGCCTCGGGGGCCAGCGGCACCGGCTCGGGTCCGTGCCGCTTGATCGATCCGAGGAACATCCCGAGGTCGCGCATCGCCGCGACACAGGCCTCCACGGTGTACCCGGCGACGTCGTCGAGGGACGGCACGATCCGGCGCAGCGCCTCCACCAGGGCGGGGACGTCGGCGCGGTCGTTGTGGCGGCGCATGTCGAGGCAGAGCGCGTCGGCGGCGAGTGGGTCCAGCTCCCGGATCGCCGCCGTACGTAGGGAACTGCCGAGATCGATACCGAGCGTTCTGGTCAAGGCATGCCTCCAGGGAAGAGTCTTCGGGCGCGGGTCGGCCGGCGGCCGTCCCCCGGCACGCCGCACCGCCCCGTTCCGCGCGTGCGGAACCGCGGTGACGGCGGCCTTGTGCGTCGGGAGGAGCGGTCGGCGGACGGTGGTGAAGGAGTGCGGAGGAGCGGGGCCCCGGGCGGCCGGAGAGCGCCGGCCGTGGTCCGGTGGGAGCCGGTCAGTCCCGCTGCGGGGACGCCCCGGCGCCGGGCAGGGGGTGGACACGTGGCTGCCACCGTTGCGGTGGCACGGCCCGGCGCCGGTCGGGCGCACCGTCCGGTGCGGTCCACCGGCCGAGGACCACGTGCACGTTGGTGCCGGACATGCCCTGCCCGTTGACCGCCGCGAGCGGCGTCCGGCCGGCGGCGGCGGGCAGGGGCTGCGGGGACGTCGGCACCACCAGGGGCAGCCGGTCCCAGTCGATGCGGGGCGAGGGCTTGTCGAAGTGCAGGCTGGGGGGCACCTGTCCGTGTTCCAGGCACAGCACGGCCTTGATGAGCCCGGCGACGCCGGCGGCGGCCTCGCAGTGCCCGATGTTCGTCTTCACCGAGCCGACCAGGACCGGCCGGCCGGCCGGGCGTCCCTCGGCCAGCACCTCGGTGAGCGCGGCGAGTTCCACCGCGTCGATCCCGGTGCCGGTGCCGTGCGCCTCGACGTAGCCGATGTCGCCCGGGGTCACCCCGGCGTCCTGGTACGCCCAGCGCATCGCCATCGCCTGACCGCTGCCGGAGGCGTCCGTGACGCGCTCCTTGGTGGCGCCGTCGTGGCTCATGGCGCTGCCCAGGATCACCGCGCGGATCGGGTCGCCGTCCGCGACGGCCCGCTCCAGCGTCTTGAGCACGACCACCCCGACGCCGTCGGACCGCACGAAGCCGTCCGCGCCGGCGTCCCCGAAGCGGCAGTGCCCCTCGGAGGAGAGGACGCCCGCCCGGTCGAAGACATCCGTGGCGGTGGTGGAGAGCAGCAGGTTGGCGCCACCGGCCAGGGCGAGGTCCGACTCGCCCGAGCGCAGGCTCAGGCAGGCCAGGTGGACCGCGGCCAGCGAGGAGGCCTGTGCGCAGTCCACGGTGACGCTGGGGCCGTGCAGTCCGAGGTGGAAGGAGAGCCGTCCGGCGAGCATCGCCCGCTGGTGGCCGCCGACCAGGGCGTCGAGGTCGAGCGCGCCGGTCCGGGCCGCGCGCAGCCGCTCCCAGTGGTCCGCGTGGGCCTGGCCGGCGAACACCGCGGTCCGGCTGCCCCTCAGCCGCGCCGGGTCGGTGCCCGCGTCCTCCAGGGCCTCCCAGGCGGTGAGCAGCAGCAGGCGCTGCTGCGGGTCCATCGCGGTGGCCTCGTCGTCCCGGATGCCGAAGAACCCGGCGTCGAACTCCTCGACACCGTCGAGGAAGCCGCCGCGCCCGCCCCCGGCCGGCAGCACCGCACCGGCGGGGAACCGGTCCGGCGGGGCGGGACGGGTCGCGTCCCGGCCCGTGCGGAGCAGTTCCCAGAGCTGCCCGGGCCCGTGGGCCCCCGGCAGGCGGCAGCCGGCGCCGATCACGGCGACGGGCACCGCCGCGCGCCGCCGGTCCGTCGCGCCGTTGTGGCCTGACATCTCTTCCCCCCGTAAGTGTGGTGGTGCCGGTGGCCGGGACGCGGACGCGTGGATCCGCGCCCCGGCCACCGGCCGTGATCACCCGTCGTTGCGGGCCCAGTGCTCCCACGGCTGTGCCTTGACCCACTCGACCACCGGGGTGAGCCGCACGCCCAGCGCGGCCTCCACGGCCTCCGGCGGGGCGGCCAGCAGCTCGGCCGCCGGGCCGCCGGCGGCGGCGTAGTGGTAGATCCCCGCGACGCCCGCGGCGGCCTCGGCGCCGAGGACGTGCGCGAGCCCCTGCTCGAACTGGGTGACCTCCAGCGGGAGGTAGTTCACCTCGCGGCCCAGCGCCTGGGCGAAGACCGCCGCCAGCTCGGGCCCGGTGACCACGTCGGCGCCGCCGACGGAGAGCACCTGGCCGGCCGGCACGTCCTCGTCCAGGGCCCGGGCGATCACCCGCGCGAGGTCGTCGTGCGACATCCAGGCCACCCGCTGCCCGGCCGGCAGCGGGTAGGCCAGCACGCCGTCGTTGACGATCGCGGGGCCGTTCCACGGGCTGAACAGGTTCTCCAGGTACACCGGCGGCCTGACCACGACCACGGGGACCTCGCCGCCGAGCAGCACCTGCTCGGCGAGGCGGCGCGTCTCGAAACCGGCGTACGGCGTGGTCTCGGCCGGGACCGGGGTGTTCACGTTGTACACCAGACGGCGGACACCGGCCTCGCGGGCCGCCTCGGCGATGTTGCGGGCGTAGGCGCCGATGGTGTCGGCGTCGTACACCAGCGGCATCACGACGACGGCGTGGGTGACGCCCTCGAACGCGGCGCGCAGGTCGTCGAGGCTGCCCAGGTCACCGCGCACCGGGGTGATCCCGGCGGCCGCCGACTCCGTGGCCTTCGCCGTGTCGCGGACGAGCCCGCGCACGTCGTGTCCCTGGGCGGCCAGGAGCCGCGCCACCGCGCCGCCCTGGAAGCCGTTGGCTCCGGTCACGAGGACGTGCTTGCGGTGCTGTTCTGTCATGTCGTGCCTCTCTCGGTGTTTTCGGTGCGGTGCGCACGGCCGGCCCTCCGGGGGTGTGGGCCGGCCGTGCGCGATCAGGGGCCGGAGCGGCGGTGCCCCGCGGGCGCCGCCTCCGGCGTGGCCGGGGCGTCCGGTGCCGGCAACCGCAGCCGCAGAGCGAGCAGCAGAGCCAGCACGGCCGGTACCGCCCCGACCAGGAACGCGGTCCGGAAGCCCTCGGTGAGCGCCACGTCGTGGGCCGCGGAGGACGCGCCGGTGCGGGCCGCGGCGACTCCGGAGAGCACCGCCAGTCCCAGCACCGAGCCGAACTGCAGACTGGTGTTGACCAGACCGGAGGCGAGTCCCGCCTCCTCCTCGCCGGTGTCGAGGGTGGCCGCGATGTTGCTGGTGATGGAGACCAGCGGCAGGGCGATCCCGAGCACCAGGCTCGGCGCCAGGACGTCCGCCGCGAAGGAGCCGTCGGGCGACAGCAGGGACTGCCAGACCATGCCGACGGCCACCAGCGCGAACCCGGCGGCCATCACCGTGCGCAGGCCGAACCGGCCGATCAGCCGGTCGGTCCGGGAGGCGACCGCGATCACGACCACGCACAGCGGCAGCAGCGCGAGGCCGCCGAGCACCGGTTCGTACCCGAGCACCGCCTGCATGTAGAGGCTGACCAGGAAGAACATCGGGAACAGCGACATCTGCCAGAGCCCGGCCAGGATGTTGGCGAGCCGCAGTGTCGGCCGTGCCAGCACCGCGAGCGGCACCAGCGGGTGCGGCACCCGGCGTTCGATCAGGACGAACACCCCGAGCAGCACCACGGCGGCGGCCCCGGTGGCCAGGGTCGGCGTGGAGCTCCAGCCGGCCTCGCCCGCGTTCACCACGGCGTAGGCCAGCAGGCCCAGTCCGGCGGTGACCGCCACCGCGCCGGGCACGTCGAAGCCGCGCTCGCGCCCGACCGGGGTGCCGGCCGGCAGCAGCCGGGGCACCGGAACGATCAGCGCGATGCCGGCCACCACGCTCAGCGCGAAGGTCGACTCCCAGCCCAGCCAGCTGGTGAGCACACCGCCGAGCACCGTGCCCACGGCGCCGCCGGCACCCGCCATCGCGGCGAACACCCCGAGCGCCCGGTGGCGTTCGGGCCCCTCCTCGAAGAGCGTGAGGATCAGCGAGAAGGCCGCCGCGGCCGCCATCGCCGCTCCCACGCCCTGGACGGCCCGGGCGGCGATCAGCAGGTCGGCCCGGTCGGCGAGGGCGCCCAGCAGCGAGGCCGCCGCGAGCACGCCCAGCCCGGACACGAACACCCTGCGCTGCCCCAGCAGATCGGCGGCGCGGCCGCTGAGCAGCAGCAGTCCGCCGAAGGAGACCAGGTAGGCGTTGGCCACCCAGGAGAGCTCGGCGGGCGAGATCTCCAGGCTCTCGCCGATGGACGGCGCGGCCACGTTGATGATCGAGGTGTCCAGGAGCAGGACGAACTGCGTGCAGGCGAGCAGGGCCAGTGCCCGGCCCTTGTCAGTGACCGCCATACCGGCCTCCCGCGCCGCCCGGCAGCTCGTCCAGGTCGTAGCCGTCGAGGCAGGACTGGGTGAAGGCGGCCAGCAGGTCCGGGTTGCCGTCGCGGACGATCCCGGGCAGGTAGACGTGCGGGGCGCCGTGGTAGAAGCGCTCGTACTGCTCGTGCCGGGAGGCGAACTCCGAACCGAGGGCGTCCCAGGCGAGCTTGAGCAGCTTGACGCGCTGTTCCGCCGGCGAGCCGGTCGAGCGCACGTACTTGGCCACCAGCGGGCCGAGTTCGGGGTGCTGGAGGTCGTAACCGGAGGCCGGGAGCTGGATGAGGCCGCCGCCGGCCAGCATCTTGATCTCGGCCAGGACCTTCGGGTAGAGGTCGCCGGCCATGGCCCGGTGGGCGGAGGCGATCTCCCGGTTGATGTGCACGGCGCCGTTCTCGCCGCCCACCCGCTCGTACTCCGTCTCGGCCGCCAGCACCATCGACTTCGCGATGTTCAGCCACCCCATGAGGCGGCCGAGCTGCATCTTCACGGGCGGCAGTTCGTAGGTGTTGTTCGACCGGGTGATCAGGATCGCCAGGCCGGTGAGGAACTCCAGCTTGGTCCAGAAGCGGGTGGCCGCCTGGTGGACGAAGTTGTTGTACGCGGGCGTGAACCACCACATGCCGAAGGTGGTGTCGACGTCGCGGTAGCTCAGGACGCGCTCCCAGGGCACGAAGACGTCGTCGCAGACGAGCAGCGCGTCGTTCTCGTCGAACCGCGCGGACAGCGGGTTGTCGAAGACGCTGCGCGCCTGGCCCTCGTAGGAGGTGCGGGAGATGAACTTCAGGCCGGGGGTGTCGATCGGCACGGAGAAGCACAGGGCGTACTCGACGTCCTGGCGCGGCAGCGGCTCGATGGTGCCGACGATGACCTCGTCGCCGAAGACCGCCCCGGTGCCGATCATCTTCGCGCCGCGCACCACGATGCCGTCGTCGCGCTCCTTGACGACCCGCACGTAGAGGTCGTCCTGCGCCTGCTCGCTGGCCGCCTTGGTGCGGTCGATCTGCGGGTTGGTGATGGTGAACGCCGGGTAGAGGTCGCCCTCCACCATGCGCCGGTGGTACGCGGCGAGGTTCTCCCGGCCGTCGAAGCCCTCGCCACGGAAGACGTCGGGCAGGGAGACGAAGCCCGCGATGCCGGCCGCCATGTAGTCGGGCGACCTGCCCAGGAAGCCGAAGCTCGCCTCGGACCAGGCCTTGAACGCCTTGCGCCGCTCGACCAGTTCGGTGTGGGTTCTCGGCACGTGGTAGGCGCGCAGGATCGACCGGTCCTGCCCCTCGGGGCGCACCGTCAGCACGTCGCGCAGGTCGGAGTCGGCCGCCAGGTCGTACAGGTCCGCGATGGAGCGGGCCGTGTTGCGGAAGGCGGGGTGCTCCGTGACGTCCTTGACCAGCTCACCGTCGAGCCAGACGGTACGGCCGTCACGTAGGGATTCGAGGTATTCCTGGCCGCTGCGGGTCATGTCTCTCCTGACACGGGGTGCGATGAGTGGGTGGTGGCGGAAGGCGTGTCCGAGACGGTGACGTCAGCGGTCTCGCGCCGCGGCGCCCGGGCGGGCGGTCCGTAGGGGGAAGCGGAGTTGACGGATTCGGGGTCCGAGCCGGCGGCCCGGGCGTAGGCGTCGGCGATCTGCGCCAGCCGGTCGGTGGAGAGCACGGACTCCACTCCGCCGAAGCCCTCGGGGGCCCGCTCGTGCACGAGGTCGATCACGACCTCGGGGCCCTTGGCGCGGTTGATCAGCTGGAGCCGGTTCATCCGCGGCCGGCGGTCGCGGTCGTAGGCCGCGAGCGCCTCGGCCGGGTCGTCGTGGGTGGCGAGCGCGTGGGCGAGGCTCCGTGCGTCCAGCACCGCCTGGGTCGTCGCGTTGGACCCCATCGGCGCCATGGCGTGCGCGGCGTCGCCGAGTAGGGTCACCGCGCCGAACGACCAGCGGGGCACGGGGTCCCGGTCGAGCATCGGGAAGGACGCCCCGGCGTCGGCGCCGGCGACCAGCGCGTCCATCCGGAGGTCGCCGCAGCGCCAGCCGGCCACCGCGGCGGGGAAGCCGTCACCGGGTCCGTCGCCGGAACCGTCGCCGGAGCCCGCGTCGGGCCCCGCACCGGATCCCGTGTCGCGGGGGGCCTGCGGGGACGTGCCGGCGGCGGGCGCGGCGGGCACGGCGTCCTCCCGTGCCGCCCTGGACACCGCCCAGTTCACCGGGACGAGCCCGTCGTCGTCGGGGCGCACGGCCACCGGGTAGACGACCGCCTTCCAGTGCCCGTCGCCCATCACGACCATCGAGCGGCCGCCGCGGAAGGGCGCGGTCCGGGTGATGCCCCGCCACACGTCGGTGCCGTTGAACCGCGGCTCGCCCTCCTGCGGGTACAGGACCCGCCGGACGGCGGAGCGCAGCCCGTCGGCCCCGACCAGCACGTCGGCCCGGATCACACTGGTGGGCCGCTCCCCGAGGCGGTGAGCGACCGTCACATCGACGCCTCCGCCGACCAGTTGCTCGAATCCGGTGACGCGGGCGTCGGTGACGATCGCGTCCTCCCCGAGGCAGTCGCGCACCCGGTCGGCCAGGGTCGTCTGCAAGGCACCGCGGTGGAGCGCCAGTTGGGGCCAGCGGGAGCCGTTCGCCCGGCCGCGCGGCTCGCGCCAGATCTCCTGGCCGAGGTGGTTGTAGTATCCGAGTTCGGTCAGGTCGGCGCCCAGGTCGGCGAGCTTTTCGGCCAGACCCAGACCGGCCAGCTCACGCACCGCGTTGGGCAGCAGGTTCACGCCGGCGCCCATCGGGCGGATCTGCGGAACCACCTCAAGGACGCGGACGTCCCGCAGGCCGACGGTATGCAGGCACAGCGCGGCGGTCAGGCCGCCGATGCCCGCACCGGCGATGACAATCTCCATCGAACGAGTCCCCCCCGGAACTTCAACCCCCCAATCCGGCCATCGAGCCCGGCTTCGGGTTCCATCGTTCTGTGTGGAGGCCGCTACGATCAATTAATCATGAGCCGAATCGCTTTAAGGATCGTCCGTGCATGACGACGTGCTCAGTGAGTTGCTCCGACCGCTGTGGTTGACCGACATCTTCCACAGCATGTGGCAGGCAGGCGGATCCTGGGGGGTGAAGGGGCACGACGACAACTGCGCGATCGTCCACTACATGGTCGAGGACCGCTGCGTCATCAGCTTCGACGACGACTCCCCTCCCATCGAGCTGCGGGAGGGCGATCTGGCGATCTTCCCGCACGGCAGCGCCCACACCTTCGCCGCCGAAGCGGGCGCGCGGACCACACCGCTGTCCGCCCTGGTGCCCCACTGCCGGCCCGGCAGGTCCGGCGGCGTCAGCGTCGGCACACCCCCCTACCGGACCCGGATGCTCTGCGCCAGCCTGCACTTCAGCGCCATCGGCGAACCCGGGCTCTACCAGGCGCTGCCCCGGATCATCGTGCTCCGGCGCCACATGCTGGAGGGGGAACCGCTGCTGCTGCGCACCCTCGAATCCCTGCCCTCCGAGATCGGCCGGACGGCTCCGGGCTCCCGGCTGGTCACCCTCCGGGCCTTCGAGACCGTGTTCGTCCTGTCCCTGCGGATCGCCATGGAGGAGCTGGCGGAGGAGTCGCCCGCCCTCCAGGCGCTGCACCACCCGGGCATCAGCAAGGCCCTGCTGGCGATCCACGGCTCCTACGCCGAGTCCTGGACCGTGGAGTCCCTCGCCCGGGAGGCCGGAATGTCCCGGTCCGTCTTCTCCCAGATGTTCCGTGAGCTGGTCGGCGAGCCGCCGATGCGGCATCTGACGGTGCGCCGGCTCCAGGAGGCCAGGCGGCTGCTCACGGACACCTCCGTGCCGCAGCAGGACATCGCCCAGCGCATCGGCTACCGCAGCCAGGTCGGCTTCCACCTGGCCTTCCGCAAGGAGTTCGGCGCCACCCCCGGCGAGTACCGCGCCCGCCGGCCCCTGCCGTCCCGCCCTGCCCCCCGCGACCACTCCGCCCGCCCGCCCGCCACCGACGCCGAGAATTCCGAAGCCGCTTCCGGCACCGATTCCGGCGCCGTTTCCGCCGTCGATTCCGTGACCGATTCCAGGACCGGTTCCGCGAACGGTTCCGCGCGCGCCTCCGCCGTCGCCCCGGCCTCCGTTTCCACCGAAGGCGGCACCTGGGATCCCGCCTGAGCGGAAACCGCCCGGCGCGAATTACCCGCCGCCCCGCCTTTCCACCGTTCCGGGGATTCGACGGCCTCCGCCGATTCCCCGGGACGGTCCGGACCGGGCCGCCCCGCGCGGGGCCCGGGAGACCTCCGGCCCCGCACCCCCGCAGGTCAGTGCGACCTTCGCGGTGCCCCCTGCCGCCTCCTCCGGGGCAGCGGAAGGTCGCGGCGCCGGCGGCCGGCCGTCGGCACCACCGCGCGGTTCACCTGATGACCGACCGGTTTCCCGGTCGTTCCGTACCGGTACGGTCTCCCCACCTGCGCGGTGGCCGGAGTTCCGCCCGCCACCGCGATCCCCACCGCCCCGCATCCCGCCGCCGGGACGGGACGGCTACGGGATGCGGATCCGCGCGGGAGTTATCCGAGGCCGCGGGCGTCCTGCTTCAGCGCGGTGTCCACGGTCAGCGCGGTCGCCACGACGAGGCTGAGCACCGGGTCGGCGAGCGGACGGTGGATCTGCAGCACGTAGTTGTCGGCCGTGGTGAACATCGTCTTCGCCAGGCCCTCCCAGGTCTTGGTGATCCGGGCGATCTCGGTGTCCGTCGCGTCGACGATGGAGAAGTTCCAGGCCCGCCAGTTCTCCGCCTTGACGGCGCCGACCTTCTGCCCGCCGACCTCCAGCGCGAAGTTGATCTTCCCGATGGCGTTCTGCTGGACGATCTGGCCGACCTCCTGGCCGTCCGGACGCTGCACGATCACCCGGGACTTGACGAACTTCGCCGGGCGGGTCAGCAGCAGCACCGGGGCGCCCTGCGCGTCGCGGATCTCCAGCTTGTGGGTCAGGTACTGGTCGAGGGAGGTGAGCAGGCGTATCACCTTGCGCAGGGCGCTCTGGCCGACCTGGACCACCGAGCCCAGCGCGGCGCCCTGCTGGTCGAAGACGGCGTACTCGTTGGTCAGTTCGACCAGCTTCGCCTTCTGGTTCACCACCAGGACCGGCTCGGAGAAGAGGGTTCCGCCACCGCCGGCGACCGGTCCTACGCCCGCCTGCCGCTGCACCTGGCGCTGCACCTTGGCGGCGTCGCCGGCCGGAGCGGGCGGCTGCCCGGGGAAACCGGACGTGTTCGTGTTCTGAGACATGGCGGGCAGATTAGGCCCAAACCTCGCCCAGCAGCCAATTCGTCCCTTCCGGGCCGGCCCGCCCGCACCGGCCCGCCGGGGCCGGTCACGCCGGGGCCGGTCACGCCGCCGGGCGGCTTCCGAGCGTCTCCCCGGCCACCCTCCGGGCGGGGACGGCCGGGGCCGCCGGCCGTCCCTTCTGCAGGGGCGACCGGCGGCCGGGGGCGGCCCGGGGCTCAGGAACCCGGGTTGCCGACGAGCTGGACCGGTCCGTTCAGGGAGTTCGGGGTGCAGCCGGGCGCGCTCAGGGTGAGGCGGTCGCGCGTCTGGACCACGCTCAGCGGGCCGGTCAGGACGGTCCCGCAGAGCTGCACCGTGCCCGCGCCCACCGCCTGGACCGGACCGGTGATGTCCGACCCCTTCACCACCAGGCTCGCCCCCGCACGGACCACGACCGGCCCGTTCTGCTGCGCGCCGGTCAGGCAGGTGGTGCCACCGGAGACCACCAGCGGCCCGTTGTGACGGCCGGTCACGGTGGTGGTGCAGGCCGGTCCGGCCGGGACCTTGGCACGGAAGTCGAGGGCGTAGGCGAGCTTGCCCGGCTTGGCCTCGGTGATCGCGGCGCTCAGCTTGCCGAACTCGCCGCCGGTGGGCTTCTTCCCGGCGTTCCACGGGGTCAGCCGGCCCAGCTCGTCCGCCGTGCGGCCGCCGGCGATCACGGTGTCGCCCGGCACCTCCGACATCGCCTGGGAGGCGGTCCGGACCGCGGCCAGGTAGGACGCGCGGTCGGTCGTGCTGTAGGAGCCGGGCAGACCGATGCCCCGGCCGCGCAGCCAGTCGCCCCAGAGGAACTCCAGGTACTCCGCCGCGCCGTCCGGCACCGAGTAGCCGATGTCGCGGGTGAAGTAGACCAGGCTGCGGTACGGGTCGTCGTGGAAGTTCGCCAGGCCCAGGCGCTGCGGCAGCTGCTCGACGGCGATCGGCCGGTTCTGCTCGTCGACCAGGCGGACCCACTGGCGGTCCCGCATCTCCTGCCAGAAGGCGGCCGGCGACAGGTGCGACAGGTTGGCCCGGACGAGCAGGCGCAGGTGCAGCTTCGGCCCGCCGTCCGAGGCCTCCAGGAACGAGGTCAGCGTGTGGTGGCCGTCGGTCAGGTAGAGCGCACCGCCCGGGCCCACCACGACGGTCTTCATCTCCGCGCGGCTCGCCTCGGTCTCCTGCCCCAGCGGCAGGGTGCAGGTGAAGGTCGCCGGATCGTCGAGCCGCGCACCCGGCAGCACCGAGGCGGCCACGCCCTGCCCGTTGGTCTCGCACCAGTCGTCGAAGCGCTTGTTGACGGAGCCGTTCAGCTCGTCCTTGGGCGAGGTGTAGCGGCCGAGCTTGTAGTACACCTCGTCGTAGCCGACCGCGGGCTGGGTGGGGCGCACCTGGTCGAGGGTCACGTCCAGCAGGTCGCCCGGCCGGGCTCCCGGCGCCCCGCCGGCGGCACCGGGGGTCACGGTCGGGGCCGTCCCGGCGGGCGCGGCTCCGGCGGGCGCGGCGATTCCCGCCAGGCCGCCCAGCGCGAGCACGCCGGCGGCCGCGGCGGCGAACGCGCCGCGGCGGCCCGGGCGGCGGCGCGGAGGGACGGACACGGGGGCGGTGCCGGTGGTCATGGTTCTCCTGCGGCTCGGCGGCTGAAAGCGGTTCACTGCTGGCGCACATCCATCCATCACTCGCGGCTCAACGGGTGACCTCGGGGTGTCTCCGGGATTTCGGACAAGTGAACGGTGTCACCGCGGCCTCCTCCCGCCCCCGGAACGCCCCTCCCGGCCCCCGGCCGTCCCGTTCGCCCGGGGCAATCGCGGCCCGGCGTCGTTGCCGGAAACGGACGTAACGCCGGCGCACCGCCCGTCGATTTGTTTGACAGTTCACCGTCATTACGGGAACCCACCCCGTCGCGCAGCCGACGACGCGCGGCGCCCGCACCACCCCCCTCCTCCGGGAGACCGATCCAACGGAAGGACAGCCATGCTCCACTCGAAGTGGTTCGCCGCGGTCGGGACCGCCGCGGCCGTCACCCTCCTCATGGCACCCACGGCCCAGGCCGTGACCGCCCCGGAAGCCGCCGCACCCGCGGGCGCCTCCGCGGTGACCACGCTCCGCTACGACGCCTCCCGGGCCCCCGGCTGGGAGGCCGCCATCACGGCCGGCGTCGCGTCCTGGAACACGAACGCCCGCAACGTCAGGCTGATACCGGCTCAGCCCGGCACCCGGGCCGAGATCCAGATCATCGCCACCAGCGGCTGGCCGCAGGCCACGCTCGGCCCGGTCCGCCCCGGCGGCCAGGCCCGGGTGGAGCTCGGGGCCCAGGCCGTCACCGACGGCCACGACAAGACCCGCATCGCGGCCCACGAGATCGGCCACAACCTCGGCCTGCCGGACACCAAGCCCGGCCCCTGCACCCAGCTGATGTCCGGCTCCAGCGCCGGCACCAGCTGCAAGAACGCCGTCCCCAACGCCACCGAACGGGCCCGCGTCGACTCCGCCTACGCCGGCCGCGCCGCCACCGCCCCCGCCCCGGCCGAGGGCCCGCTCCTCGCCGACGCCCGCTGACCAGCCACCCCGCCCGAGGGCTCCGGCTCCGGCCTCGGTTCCGGCCTCGGCCGACCAGCTGACCGGGCACAGCCACCCGCGTACCGGTACCGGCATCCGCCCAACGTCCGCGGCCGGACACGACGGTGGCCGGTACCGGGTCCACCCGGTACCGGCCACCTCGCGCGACGACGGGATGCCGGCGCGGATCACTCGCGCACAGGCCGCCCCCGCCCCAGTGCCCCGCCCCCGGCGGACGACCGGCGAACGGCGCCTCCCTGCGACAGCCCCCCAGGCCCCCGCTACTTGCTCACGGCGAACCGCATCAGGTCCTTCTCGTCGCCCTGCTTGATCTTCCCCGTCTCGTTGATCACCTGGAGCTTCCAGCCCGCGCCCGACCGCACCGCCTTGGCCACGGCGCAGCCGTTGTCGTTGGTGAGCATGCTCGGCCAGATGTCCGCGACCTGCTGGGTGCTGCCACCAGTGGCGTCGTAGACCTTGAAGCTGATGTTGCGGGCGTTCTGGAAGGCGCTGCGCTTCTTGTAGGCGGCGGCCACGAACACGATGGAGGTGATGTTGGCGGGCACCCGGGCGAACTCGACGGTGACCGTCTCGTCGTCACCGTCACCGTGCCCCGTCTGGTTGTCGCCGCTGTGGACCAGCGAGCCGTTGCCCAGCGGATCCAGGGAGTCCAGACCGGCCAGACGCACGGGCTCGGAGCCCTGCATGGCGATGGCGATCAGGTCGAGGTCGGTGCCCTGCTTCTGCCGGAGCTTGCCGAGCAGCCCACCACTGCTGCCCACGGTCGGATCCCAGGAAACCCCGATGGACAGGTGGGTCACCCCGTCCAGATCCGCCGGGCCGTCGTCCTTCGTCAGCGTGATCATGCGTGGTCCTCTCGATGGGGGAACTGTTGCGGGTCCGAGTCTGCCCGGTGCGCCGCCCACCGGCCCACCCGGGGCAGGAGCGCCGGCTCCCCGGCGATCGGCCTGCGGCGCACCTCACCACCGCAGGCGCGCAGCGCGCCGAGGAGGAGCGGCACATCGTCCGACCAGCACGGACACCGTTTCCCAGCACAGTACCCGCCGACGTCCCGGTATCGAACTGCCGAGCGGCCACCAAACGGCCCCGCCGGACCGCAGCGGACCCGCACCCGCACGCATGCGCCCGCCGGGGCTCCCCCGCCGGCCCCGCAGGGAGCGACCGTACCCGCCCGGCGTCGAGCGCCGGGCGGGCGGATGCGCTCCCCGCTCCTACACCGCGGGGACACCCCGGAGAAGCATGGGCAGGTGGGCGCCCCGGCCGAGAGCGGCGAGGGCCTGTTCCGCGCGGCGGTGCTGGTCGGCCTCCATCACCTCGCCGAGCTCGGCGCGGTGGGCCCAGCGGAGTTCGACGATCTCCGCCGGCGGCCGGTGGCATCTCACGATCTCCTCCTGGGTCGGCACGAGCCGGCCGCCCCAGTAGACGAAGTTCACGCCCTCGGGCAGGAGCTGCGTGCTCACGTAGTCCACGGCGAGGACGCGGGCGAGCGGGAGGGCGAGGCCGGTCTCGGTCTCGATGTGGCGCCGGGCGGCCAGGTGCGGGAGCTCGTTGCGCTCGGCGCTGCCGCCGGGGAGCATCAGGCCGTTCCTGTAGGTGGTGCCGATCAGGAGCACGGCGCCGTCCCGGTTGAGGACGAGGACCTGGTGGCCGAGGCGCCGGCCGGGCGGGTCGGTCAGGATCCGGGGCAGGGAGGTCATGACGGATTCTCCAGTGGACTGGGTTGCGGGGAGGGAAGGGAGGGGTACGAGCTCAGACCGACTGCCCGCGGCGGCGGCGCTCTCGGCCGATGCGTTCCGGCGGCGTCGTGCCCTCATGACGGGGGACCCACGCGTCCGGGGCCGGCAACGCGCCGGTCACTCCGGTCGCGAAGACGAGTCCGACGACCAGGAGCCACGGGCCGAGGGGCCCGTGCCGGATGGGCCACCCGACCGCGAGGGCGGCGAGCGCGCTGAGCGTGACGACGACGGCGTACAACAGCGGCGCCATCACACCGGGTCGGGGCTTCACGCGACGTCCCCAACCGGGCCCGCCGACCGCGGCGGGCTCGGGTGCTGCACGTGGACGAAGCGGGGGGTCTCCAACCGTTGGACGTTCTCCGGTCCGGTGGTCCACTCGCAGCCACCGCACTCGGGGCGGAGGTAGTAGAGCCCGGCCAGGCAGTCCATGTAGACGCCCTCCACCGGCCCGCCCAGGGGCCCACGCCTGGCCAAGTCGCGGACGATCTCGCCGATTTGGGGCCGGTACGCGGGGCCCGGATTCTTTCGTGGCATGACGGCCACTCCCTTCTGTAGTCGGTTCGCTACCCGGGGTGGCCAACATTGACGTACAGTCGGCGATACCTTCAACAGGTCGACTCCGAAGGAAGAGACGCCATCAGCCATGAATCGCAAGGAGCTTGACCCGACGCAGTCCCCCGCCGCCGCGTTCGGCGCAGAACTCCGCAGGCTGCGTGAGGAACGTGGATGGACGCAGCAGCACGTGGCACACCTCACCGGCTACTCGGCCGTGCACGTGTCCGCTGTGGAAACTGGTCGAAAGCCTTCAACCGAAGCATTTTCGAGAAGACTTGATCAAGCATTCGGGACGCAAGGTCACTTCGAGCGGGAATGGCGGAAGGCAGGCAGATCCGTACTGCTCGAAGGCTTCACCGAGTTCCTGCGAAGCGAGGCGGACTCGGTCGCGCTGAGACTGTTCGAGATCAACGTCATCCCGGGACTGCTCCAGACCCCCGCCTACACCCGTACCTACCAAGCGGCTTGGGTGAGACGCGGAGCCTCCACTCAGCAACAGGCCAACGAGAGAGCGGCGCTGCTCCGCCAACGACAGGAGCGCATGGCCGCGCAGGCGCCAAGGCTGCATGTCGTCATGGACGAGAGCTGCCTACGGCGAGCGGTCGGAGGGCCCGAAGTGATGGCCGAGCAGTTGCGCTACCTCGAAGAAGCGGCCCGGCACCCGAGGATCGTCCTTCAGGTCAGCCCGTTCTCACTCGGCGAGGACCGTCCCTTCGCCCACCCGATTACCTTGCTGACCCTGCCCAGAGGGGTCATGGTGGGGTACAGCGAGACCCAGAAGCGCGGGTTCCTTGAGCGCGAACCGGACACGCTGGCCGAGTGGGCGAGTGAGTACGATCATCTGCAGGTCGAGGCACTGCCCCGTGCGGCCTCCATCGACTTCATCCGAGAAGTGCGGAAAGGATTCGACCATGGCTGACCTCAGCGGCGCCGCCTGGCGCAAGAGCAGCTACAGCGCACAGGACGGACAATGCGTCGAGGTCGCCACCGGCCTCCCCGGCATCGTCCCGGTCCGCGATTCCAAGGACCCGCAGGGCCCCACCCTCGTCCTCCCGGCCGACGCCTTCGCCTCCTTCCTCACCTCCCTCCGGGCAGGCGAGTTCGGCGAGGTCTGACGGACGGCCGGCGTGCTGGAGGCCCCCGATCGATCGGGGGCCTCCAGCAC